>JACQGZ010000111.1 GCA_016199305.1 Armatimonadota bacterium
CCACCATCCGGTCGATCTTGTTGTTGATGAACTCGATCTTGGTCTCCTCGAACTGCTTGAGCAGTTCCTTCAGGTTGAGGTCCTTGATCGACTGGTGTTGGAAGGTGCGCTCGACCGCCCCGGCCAGGGTCTCCAGATCCAGGCAGGTCTCGCCCACGGTGTAGGCATAGGAGAAGGCGTCCTCGAAGAACCGCGGGCTCAGTCCGCGCACCCCCTGGGACTCCTCCCGCGTCTTGAGGGCGTAGCGCGCCGCCAGCTCGAGGGCGTCGTCCGGCACGTGCTTGGCCTCGTTGCGGACGCGGTTGGCCCGCTCGATCTGGGTCCCGTAAATCCGTTTCTCCCCGGTCAGGTCCACGTTGTAGGGGAAGTCGATCTTGTGGATCCGCCCCCGCAGCGGCTCCATGATGTCCTCGGCCAGGAAGACGTTGTACTCGGGATAGTTGCTGTGGCCGATCACGACCTCGTCGACGTGCACGGAGGGGAAGTTGGCCAGGTCGATGCGCTTGGACTGGATCAGCTCCAGCAGCAGGCTGAGCAGCTGCCGGCGGCTCTTGAAGACCTCCGTCCAGTCGAGGATGCCCCTGTTCGCCCAGATGATTTTCCCCTCGAAGTCGTAGGCGTCCGGGTCATAGGTGGAGCCGCGCTCCCGCAGCAGCGCGAAGTTGATGTTGCCCACGAAGTTGGTGATGTCCTCGCGGCGCAGGTCGGTCGGGGTGTGCTTGGCGACGCCGACTTTGTCGCGCGCCGAAATGACGATCGGCTGGACCGGGACGCCCTCCCAGCCGGAGCGGGCGATCACGCGGTCGCAGATCGGACAGGGCGTGGCCTCCTCGTGCCAGTAGAGGCCCACCCGCTCCAGTTCCGCGGCGGGGACCAGGTCGAAGGGGTGCTGGTGGAAGGGACAGCCCTCGACGGCCATCAGCAGGCCGGCCTCCGTGCGGGAGTACTCCTCTAGCCGCCGCTTCAGCCGGTCCACCGTCATCGATTTGCCGGACCCTTGCGGGCCGACCAGCAGCAGCAACCGGCGCTCCATGCTCATCGAGTACGCCTTGAAGTAGGCGACGATATCGGCGAGCTGGCGCTCCATGCCGTAGACGCCCTCGAAGACGCGCTCCGGGCCGACGTGGTCGATCATGTCGGAGATGTAGTGATGGGTCGTGCGGCGCAGGCGCATGTCGCGCTGGGCCGCCTTGAGGTAATCGCCAACAGTGGTCTGCATCGGGTGTCGTCTCATACAACGATGCCGGGTGGCGGCGCGGTTCCCCGATTGGGAACTTGCCGCGCAGTATACGGACGCGCCGGCGGCGCGTCAATGCTCCTCAGGCGAAGTTGTGCCCAACTTCGGGGCGCTTCAGTAGGGCCGATGGGGCGGGGATCAGGCGGATGCCCGGGCGACGAAGACCGCGCGGGCCAGGTGCGCGCTCACCCGGCGGCGCCGGCCGCCGGAGAGGACCGCCAGCGCCCCCGCGGGGTCGCGCCGGAGGATCTCCACCCGCGCGCCCGGCACCAGGCCCAGGGTGGCCAGGCGGCGCAGCCGCTGCGGATTCTCGTCGCTGACCCGCACGATCCGGCCGCCGTCGCCGGGATGGAGATCCAGCAATCGCGGGTGCGCCGTCTCCCTCACCGCGCCCGCCCGTGTGGGGATCGGATCGCCGTGTGGATCGGCGGTCGGGTCGCCCAGCATGGCCGCGATGCGCGACTCCACCGGCTCGGAGAGCACGTGCTCCAGTTCCTCCGCCTCATCGTGGACCTGATCGAGGGCCAGCCCCAGATGCTCGTGCAGGAAGAGTTCCAGTAGCCGGTGGTGGCGGATGATCTCCAGGGCGGCCTTCTCGCCCTCGGGGGTCAGGGCCGCGGTGCGATAGGGGACATGGCGCACCAGGCCGAGCCGGGCCAGCCGTTTCAGCATGTTCGTCGCCGAGGCTGGCGAGACGCCCATGCGCTGGGCCAGGGCGGTCGTGGTCACGGCTTCCCCCCGCCCGCCGAACTTGTACATGACCTTGAGGTAGTCCTGAATCGCCTGGCTGAGGGACGGCATGATGACCTCCTAGCCGGCCACGAACAGGGCCGTCACATACATCAGCAGGAGCCCGGCGAGGAAGCCGGCAAAGTTGAGGGGATGGCCGAGTCCCCCCTCGGATTCCCGGGACATGAACTTCACGATCTCATGCACGACTTGAAAGATCGCGCCGGCGCCGATGGCGAGGAAGAGCACCGCCAGGGGATCCGAATAGACCAGGCCGCCCAACCAGCTCCCCACGATGGTAGGGCCCCCGCCCAGCAGCCCCAGCAGGGCAACGTGGAGGAGGAGCCGGAAACCCCGCAGTTCGGTTGTCCGAGAAATCGGCGCGACGATAGCGGGCCCTTCGGTGATGTTGTGGATCATGAATCCCACGACAAGGAGTGTACCCAGGGCGATCTCACCGAGCACGTAGGCGGCCCCGATGGCCAAGCCTTCCCCCAGATTGTGCAGGCCGATCCCTGCCGCAATCAAGTAGGCCAGCGTCAGGCGCACCGCCAATGGGCTTTTCTTCGCGGTCGCGCCGAGTGTGCGCTGCGTCATGGCTACCAGTCCGAGGAAGCTGCCGAGGACGCCGATGGTGATCAAGCCTACGCCCTGGAAGACGCTGGGGACCCGCTGGGCCACCTCAAGCGCCTCCGCGAGAGCATCGACACCAAGGAAGACCAGCAGGCCCACGGTGAGCCCGAGCAACATCCCCCACCCGCGCCGGCTGAGTCGCCGCAGGGCGGGGAGCCAGGCGAGTCCCAGATACACCGGGATCACACCGACGTAGAGCCCGAGCAGTGCGAACGCCCAGAACGCCTCGCGCGAAGGGCCGGGCGTCAGGAAGGCCGCCTCTACCTCGTGGCCGAACTTGAAACCGCCGCCGGTGATCACCTCGACCGCATACGGCTCTCCCTCCACCCAGTCGTAGGGGATGGCCAGCGTCGCTCGCCCGAGCCGGGGCACCTCCTGGCCCGGAGAGACGGCGAAGTTCCACAAGGCACCATTGACAATGACGTGCGCGATGCGGATCGTCTGCGGACCGCTGTTGCGGACGCTGACGACGATCTCCTTGGGGCGGAAGGCGACCCGCTCGAAGTCGAGCCGCTCCACCGGCACCGGGGTCGTCAGGATGGCTCCCGGCCCCCGCGTGAGCACGAGGTAGACGATCCCGCCGAGTAACAGCAGGGGCAGGACGGCCGCCAGCGCCACCAGCAGCGGGGCCCGGCGGACCGGCGGGGCCCCAGCCACGCGATCTACTCCAGCCATCGGCAATCCCCCCAGACCCCTGGGTGACGCAATTCTGTCACGCCGCGACCTCGAAGACGCCGACCCAGCCCCGCTCGGAAAACTCGTTGATGTGCGCGTGGAAAAGGAAGCGCCCGGGCTGCTTGTAGGCGAACTCCAGGATCGCCCGCTCCCCCTGGCCGAGGATCACCGTGTCTGTAATTTCATAGAGGTCAAGCCGAGTGCCGGTACGGTAGAGCCGGAACACGTTGCCGTGGAGGTGGAAGGAGTTGATCTGGTCGAACTCGGTCAAATTGACGAGATAGATCCGGACTAGCTCCCCGACTTTGATCGTGATCGGGTGCTCCAGGTAGTAGTTGGCGATGCCGTTGACTGTGTAAAATTCGTTCTCCTCGTCGAAGTCCGGGTCAAACCCGTTCATCACCATGACCATCTCGTTCGCGCGCGGTCGACCCCCGGGAGGATCGATGATGAAGGTGCCCTGGAGGCCTTTGGCGATGTGCTTGGTCACCGGCATCGTATGGCAGTGATACAGATAGACCCCGAACTGCTCGGCCGTGAACTCGTAGACGTGGCGCCCGTTCGGCGGAATCTGTTCGAAGACACCGTCCATGTTGGCCGGGTGCACCCCGTGTAAGTGAATGGTGTGGGGGAATTTGTCGCCGTTGTTAAAGACGATCTGCACCCTCTCGCCTTCCGTGCAGCGAATGGTCGGGCCGGGCACAGTCCCGTTGAAGGTCCAGGCGGGGAAGACCACCCCCTTGGCGATCTCGCAGTCTTTCGGGTAGGCAATCACCCGGTATTCCCGCAGGGTCTGCCCGTCGGCCCGGCGACTGGCTTTCCCGTAATCGAAGTGCTTCAAGAAGGTCATCGGATCCATCGCGTCCGGGTGCTGGCGCTCGACCGCCACGACCGTGGGAGCGCCGTGGGACAAACCCGCCAACTCGCTGGGGCGATACCCAAGGTTCGCGCTCCCGTGTCCCGCCTCGGCCTGGCGGGTGAGAATGGCCCCCGCGCCGACGAGTCCCAGGCCTGCGGTCAGGCCCGTCCGAATGAGTTCCCGGCGGCTGACGGCCAGGGCGGCGGCGGGCCCGGCGGGCTGGGATGCTGGCGCAGGCGGCTCGGCCTGCCCTGCCCGCCATAGGTAAATCAGGCAGAGCATCAGCCCGATTTCCGCGCCTTTGGTGAGCAGGCCCACCACTTCCACGGGTTCGGGGGCACCGACGAAGGGCAGGGAGATTGATCGGGTGAGCGCATAGACGGCGATCAAGATGACGACGTTGCTCAGCCCAAACGCATACCAGCGACGTGTCGGCCGCATACCCAGGGCCACCCCGCACGCCAGCAGGGCGGCCGCGGCCCCGGCGAAGAATACGCCGGAGACCGCGTTCTCTCGCCAGTGCGCGGGCGCGAGGGCGAGATGGACGAAACCGGAAACAAAGGCCAGAACGCTGGCAGCCCGCTGCCAGCGTAGCACGCGCCTGGTATTGCCTCCTCCCGGCATGAGCGATTGTCCTCCCTCGGGAGGTCTCAGCAGGACCTCGATCCGATTCTTTCAGTAATTTAGCCTAGGCTAAATCTAACGGGTGGGATCGGCAGTGTCAAGGCGTGCGGGCCAGCGGAAGATCAGGGCCGGGGGGCGGCGAGTTGAGCGCAGCGGGCGCAGGAGGGGCCGCAGGACTCGACGTGGATGGTGATATCGGTCCGGGGGAGGGCCTCCCGGATGTGCTCCTCCAGATGATCGCAGAGGGCATGCGCCTGTCCCACCGGCAGGGTGCGGTGCAGGACCAGGTGCAGGTCGACGAACCGGTCGGAGCCGGCCTTGCGGGTGCGCAGGGCATGGTAGTCGACGATCTCGTCGGCGTGGTCAGCGAGGATCGCCCGCACCCGGCCCTCCTCCTCCTCCGGCAGCGGGACGTCCATCAGGCCGCTGATCGAGTCCCGCGACACCCCCCACCCCAGCCAGGCGATGTGCGCGCCCACCAGGGCGGCCATCAGCGGATCCACCCACAGCGCGCCGGTGGCCTGCTGCAACCCCAACCCGGCCAGCACGCCCACGGACGTGGCCACGTCGGCGAAGAGGTGGCGCGCGTCTGCTTCCAACGCCGCGGAATCGTGCTCGCGGGAGATGCGCAGCAGGGAGCGGGCCACGACGAAGTTGGCCGCTGCCGCCACCGCCACCAGGCCGAGTCCCAGGGG
>JACQGZ010000104.1 GCA_016199305.1 Armatimonadota bacterium
CCCGCCTGCCCCTCAATGGCCACGACGGCGCGGCGCGCCAGAGCCCGCAGGTCGCGGCTGCGCCGGCGGAAGACCAGCCGCGCGTGGGCCAGGCGCTTCAGGACCGGCAGCGCTTCCGGCGCCCCGAGACGCTCCAGCGCCTCCAGCGCCGCCGCCTTGAGGGCAACGAGACGGTCGGTCGGGTCCCGGGCCACGACGAGCCCGAGAATCTTCGGCAGTGCCCGCCGGGTCCCCCAGGCGTTGAGCGCCTGCACGGCTCTGAGTTGGATGCGCTGATCGGAGTCGTCCAGCAGACGCACCAGCAGGGCCTGAGCCTCTTCGGTTCCCAGCCGGGCGAGGGCATCCGCGACCTCGCGGCGCACCCGGTATTCCGGATGGTCGAGGACGCGTCGCAGGTAGGTCGCCACCTGAGGATGTTGCAGCCGGCCGAGGATGTTGGCGATGTTCCGCACCAGATACCACCGCTCGTCGCCGATGAAGCTCCCCAGCTCCTCCGCGTGGTCGTGTCCGATGCCGACCAGGAGGTCGCAGAGGATGGCGCGCATCCCGGCGCGCGGCTCCCCGCCCAGGACCCGGACGAGCGGCGTCACCACCTTGCCGGCCAGCACCTCCAGGCAGGCCCGCACCTCCGGCTCGACCCGGGTGTCGCGGCCGGCCCACAGGGCGGCGAGTAGTCCGTCCAGGAGCGGGTGTTCCGTCACCCGCTTGATGAGGCCGGCGGCGAGCGTGCTGCGCGTGTGGTCGCCCGCCGCAGCCACCCGCGTGAGCGCCTCCAGCATCGCGGCGAGCAGCGCAAACTCCTGCTGCTGGACCATCCACAGGAGGTGCGCGCCGAGGGCCTCGGCGACGTCGAGCAGCTCCTCTTCATCGTCGGTCTCATCCCGCAGCACGTCGACGAGTGTGCGGATGACCTCCCGGGTGGAGGCGGCCTCATCGATGGCCTTGGCCTCTCGGATGCGCTGCTCGAGCTCCTCCCGGTTGATGACGATCAAGCCGTCGTGGATCACAAACTCGGGAGGGACCTCCGGCTCCCGACCCCCCATCGCCCCCTGGAGCCCCGGCCGGACGGCGTCGCTCAACCAGGTCGGCGGCGCCCCCGGAGGCCGCAGCCGCGCCCCCAGCAGTGACAGCAGCGCATCCGCCTTGCCCTCGGGCAGCGACAGGACCCGCAGCAGGGCGGCGACCTGCCCGGCGATCTCCTCGCCGGGGAGGGCGAGCACGATCATCTCCGCCAGCCGTTCGGCGGAGCACTGGTGGAGGAGGATCTTGGCGGGAGCATCCGCGCCGGCGCGGGAGATGAGGGCGCGGACCAACGCGGACCGGAGCGGCTCCTCCGCCCGGATCGGCGCCTCGGTCAGGTTGGCGTACAGGTGGGGCTGAGCCTCCAGGGGCTCATCCAGGATGAGGCGGTCCAGGGTCTTGACGGCCTGGTACGCATGTTGGAATTGTTCCTCCTGGCTGATGCCCGCAAAGACTTCTGCCGACATGAGATAGACGTTGTGCAGAAGTCTGGCGGCCTGGTCGGCGGCGTCCAGGATGTCCAGGACCGCTTCCCGTTCCCGGGGCGCCAGCCGGCCCCGGCCGATCAGGGCGAGGAACGCGTTTAGCCCGAGGGCTTCGACCTCCTGCTCCTGGTCCAGCGTCAGCTCGATGACCTGGACGTTGCCGACGGCGGACTGCCAGAGCAGGTGTTCGATGCCCCCGGCCGCCTCCAGACTGGCACGGTCCATCCCCGCGATGGACAGGAATGAGGCGATTTCCTGGTCGGTCGCCGCGCGGAGAATGGTCAGGACGGCCAGTTTGCGGACGTAGAGATAGAGGGCGAGGTTGCTGTGACCCTCGTCCTCGTAGGTGACGCCGTCCACGGCGAAGCTGTGCCTGACGATGCGGGCGACGAACGGCCCGCACGCGTCCATGTACGAGCGGAGGGAGCCGAGGAGCCGGTGCAGCGCTTCCGTGGCCATCGGGTGCTGCGGGGGGTAGAGGCTAAAGGCCTTGATGCCGGCGCCCAGCAACTTCAGCAGCCGCTCATTGGCATCGGCCACCAAGACCCGGTCCTCTTTGATGCCCATTTCGTGCCAATTGCATGCC
>JACQGZ010000109.1 GCA_016199305.1 Armatimonadota bacterium
ATACCTCCTCGGAGAGTTCAGTGGGTGCCCTCAGTTTACTTCAGTATCGATGAAATTTCTAGGCCGATCGGCAGGAAGTTCAGTCATCCATAAAGAATATGCGCGATGGGAGACCCGGGGTGGACCGACCTCCCTCCCCTGAGAGGGCGCGGCGGGTCTAAAATTCGCGCCACTTGCCGATAAGGCTAATGCAGACCACCTCAGGGGAGGGAGAATCGGGTGAGAAGGATCCTAGCTGGACTCCTCCTTGCCCTGTCCCTGGGAGTCCTCCTCCCGGCGGCCGTCGCACCGGCGGCGTTTGCCGGATCGGGAGACATCGACTCCTACGGGGGCACGGCAAGGTAGAACCAACCACCTGACCCCTCGCCCCGGGTCACCCGACGTGCAGAGCGCGGGGGTGGGCCGTGGCGCTGGGGGCGAGAATTCGGGATCTCCGGAAAGCCCGGGGGCTGACGCAGCGCGTCCTGGCCGGGGATGATCTGTCTGTCAGCCTCATCAGCATGGTGGAGCACGACAGGGTCCGGCCTTCCCTGTCCACGCTCCGCCTCCTCGCCGACCGCCTGGGCGTCACTCCGGCGTCACTCTTTGAAGAGGCCGGCGGGCCCGCCGAGGCCGAGGCCCGCCTCAGGCACGGAGATGTCCTCCTCCGCCAGCACCAGCTGACCCCAGCGCTCGAAGAGTATCAGGCCGCCCAGACCCTCGCCGGACGGGCCGGGGATCGCCGTCTCCAAACCCGCGCGGACCTGGGACTGGGTCAGGCCCTCCTGGGGCTGCGCCAGTTCGACCTGGCCGACGAGCACCTGGCGGCGGCCGAGACCGGGGCCGGGGAGCTGGCGGACGCGCGGCTGCAAGGCCTGGCCGCCAACGCACGCGGCCTCCTGGCCATCCGGCAGCGGCGCTTCGCGGCCGCACGCGCTCATCTCGCCGAGGCCCTCGCGCTGAACCGGCAGGCCGACCCCGCCGATCGCCGGCTCGAAGCCGTCATCCTCACGAACCTGGGGCGCGTTTTTTCGAATCTGGCCCTCCCGATGCAGGCGCTGGCCTGCTTCGACGAGGCGCGTCCGCTGCTGGAAGCCGCCGCCGACCCGGCCGACCTGGCCGTCCTGCAGATCAATCGCGGCATCGCGGCCATGCAGGAGCGCGCCTTCGACGACGCGGCCCGATACCTGGAGCAGGCCGGCGCGTTCCTGCAGATGCACGAGAACCTGCAGCTGCTGGGGGCGGTCAAGCGCAATCTGGGGATCCTCCTGCTCGAGCGGGAGGACCCGGCCGCGGCCGAGGCGCTCCTGCGGCAGAGCCTGGCGATCGCCGACCGCCTGGCCGACGACGCGGGCCGGGCGCAGACACTCACGGAACTCGCGCGGGCCGCCCTGGCGCAGAACCGCACCGCGGAGGCGGGAGGCCTGGCGGCCGAGGCGATCCGGCTGGCCCGCCAGGTCGAGGACCCGGCCGAGGTGGCACGGGGTACGGCGGTCCTGGGCGCGGTGGCCCGGGCGGAGCGCCGCTTCGAGGACGCGGCGGCGCACTGCCGCCAGGCCGCGGATTTCTTCGAACGTCTGGCCATGGAGAAGGAGCGCGCCGACGCGCTCCGCGATCTCGGCTATGCGTATCTGGATGCGGGAAGGGAGGGGGAGGCCGCGCGCGCGTTTGCGCAGGCGTTCGCCGCGCAGAAGGCGTGGACGGCCGCAGGGCGATGAAGACGATGACGGCACGGATGGCGCGGACGGCGGAGGAACCGACAGAGGAGGGGATGCTCCGGGAGCTGGCCGACCTCGCCAGCGCCCGGGAACTGAAGCTGCGCGAACTGGCCCTGATCAGCCGGGGACGGGCCGGGGCGGCCCCGGCGCCTCAGAGCCAGGGCGTGGTACAGGAGGTGCTCGCCGAGGTGGACGTCGAGGGGGCCACCTACCGCCTCACCCGCCTGCGGGAGCGGCCGCCCTCGGTCGATGTGACGCCGCGCGAACTGGAGATCGCGCGCCTGGTGGCCCGGGGGCTGGCCACGAAAGAGATCAGCGTCGAACTGCGGATCAGCAGCTGGACGGTCCTCACCCACCTCCGCCGTCTCTTCACCCGGCTGGGCGTGAACACCCGCTCGGCGATGGTCAAGCGGCTCAGCGACGAGGGGCTGGTCTGACTCAGTACAGCACGTTGAGCAGCAGGTAGACGACCTGGCCCAGCGCCAGGCTGATCGACCAGGCCAATACCGCCCACCGCCCGACGCGCGGGTGCGCCGTGCGCGGGATCTCCCCGATCCGGTAGGTCAGGCCGATCAGCAGGTTGTGCACCACCAGCGGCACCGACAGGATGGAGAGCGAGATGTGCACGGTGAGCACCGGCAGGTAGAGATAGGTCCGCACCGCCGCCGGCCCCGGGAAGGCCTTCACCCCGCCCAGAGCCACCCGCGTGACGTAAAGGATCAGGAAGAGGGAGATGCAGCCCGCCGCCACCAGCATCAGGGCGCGGTGGGCGCGCACGCGGCCGGCCAGGATCGCCCGCCAACCCGCGATCAGACAGACCAGGGCCGTGGCGTTCACCAGCGCGATGATCGCCGGCGCCGCGGCGACGAGGGCCGCCACCACCGCGGGGAGGGCGACGGGGGGTTCCGCGGAGAGCGCCGCGCCCAGGGCGGCGTAGGCCGCCAGCGAGATGGCGGCCGTGCCGAGCAGCGGCGAGCGCCGCCTCCCCGGCGGGACAGTTCGATCGGCGCCGGCGGAAGACATCACGGGTTCGAGCGGAACCGGGAGACGGCGCGCCGCCCGGCCCGCTAGCGCCGCAGGTGGAAGGCGTTCAGGGCGTCGGGGACCACGCCCCCGACGAGCGCGGCGATCAGGATCAGCGGGGTGAGCACCAGGTAGACCAGGTTCAGCCGCTCATACCGCAGGTGCATGAAGTAGGCGACGATCAGGGCCGCCTTCATCAGCGAGAGGACCAACAGCAGGCTCACCAGCAAAGCCCGCTCCAGCCTCAGCGCGACGGCGCCGATCTCGATGACCGTGAAGAGGAGCAGCCAGACCCAGGTGACGACGTAGGTCTGGTACCATCGCCCGCCGCCGTGCGCCGCGCCCGTACCCTCCGTCACGCCGTCTCCCCCCTGCCGCTCAGATCAGATACAGCAGCGTGAAGATGAAGACCCAGACCAGATCGACGAAGTGCCAGTACAGGCCGGCCACCTCGATCGTCTCGCCGGAGAACCTGCCGCGCGCCGCCTGCAGCGCTTTGATGATCAGGTAGATGACCCCGCTGGTGACGTGCCCGCCGTGAAAGCCGGTGATGACGAAGAAGGTGGCGGGGAACATCGGCGGGATGCCCTCGGCGTGCCCGACCCAGCCGGTCAGGCGCGCGCCCTCCCGGATGAAGGACGTCCACTCGAAGGCCTGCATGCCGAGAAAGGCGAGGCCGCCCAGGATGGTCAGGCCGAGGAAGCGGGTGACCAGCCGCCGGTCACCCCGCCGGGCCGCCCCCACCGCCACCGCCATCGTCGCGCTGCTGCAGATGAGGATGAAGGTCATCGGGCCGACCACGGCGGTGATATTGAAGAAGTCGGCCTGACGCGGCCACGCCCCGGAGGTCAGGCGCATCGCCCCATACCCCGAGAGCAGCGCCGCAAAGGTGAGGGCGTCCGAGAGGAGGAACAGCCACATCATCAACTTCGGCCAGGGGACGGCAAACGGGGATTCCCCGCCCCCCCAGGCCGTTGCCCTCACGCGCCGCTGCTCGCCCACCTCCATCTCGGCTCCTAGATGAAGAAAAGGATAAGGAACACGTACACCCACAGCCCGGCTAAGAAGTGCCAGTAGAGCGCCGCGCCTTCCACCGCGGGCCCATCCGTCCGCCGCAGGGCATAACCCAGGCCGCCCAGCCCGCCCAGCAGGTGCAGGCCGTGCACCGCGGTGAGCAGGTAGAAGAAGGCGCTGTGCGGACTGCTGCGCATGAAGACTCCGGCATCGATCAACTGCCGCCACGCCGCGATCTGTCCCAGCAGGAAGAGCGCGCCCAGGCCGGACGCCACCGCCAGCCCCCGCCGCAGGCGCTCTCCCTCGCCGCGCCGCCAGGCGCGCCGGGCCCACTCCAGGGCGGCGCTGCTGGCCGCCAGGACCGCGGTGTTCACCCAGAGCAGGCCGGGCAGCGGGACGGGCGTCCAATCGGGGGCGTTGCGCCGGGAGAGGTAGGATGCGGTGAAGGCCACGAAGAGCATCGTCACGGCCACCAGGAGGGTCCAGAGGCCCACGCGGGCGGTGGCGACGGGGGAGGGCTCGGCGCCCCACCCGGAACCGCCGCCATCGCCAAAGGCCGGCGGCACCGCGGCGTGGCCGTTTCCACCGGCCGGCAGCGTCGCCTCCGGAGGTCTCGTCTTCTCCAGCATCCGGCTGGCCATCACCGCGCCGCCTATCCGCGCCCGCCCCGGGCGTGCTCGTCACCCTGCACGCCGTCTCCACCGGGGGCAGGGCCCTGCCCGTCGCCGGCCGGCACCGGCACCCCCGCCGGATGAGACTGCGGGATGAAGTCCTCGGCGGCGCCGGGCGGGCTGTACTCGTAGGCCCAGCGATGTACCGTCGGCAGGTGCGCCCCCCAGTTGCCGTGCGGGGGCGGGGAAGGCGCCTGCCACTCTAGCGTCGTGGCCCCCCAGGGGTTCGTCTCCGCCTTGGGCCCGCGGAAGGCGGAGCGGAAGAAGTTGACCAGGAAGATGAACTGTGCGGCGAAGAGGATGAAGGCGCCGATGGACACGACGATGTTGATCGGCTGCAGCCCCTGCAGGTGCGCGTACAGCGCCGGCGAGTAGATGCGGCGCATCATCCCCATCATCCCGGCGTAGTGCATGGGGAAGAAGGTCAGGTAGGCGGCGGGGAAGGAGAGCCAGAAATGCCACTTCCCCAGCCGCTCGGACATCATCCGCCCGAACATCTTGGGGAACCAGAAGTAGGTCCCGGCGAAGGCCGCGAAGATCGCGGCCAGTCCCATGACGAAGTGGAAGTGCGCCACCACGAAAAAGGTGTCCTGGAGGTAGATGTCCACCGGGGGCTGGCCCAGCATGATCCCGGTGAGCCCGCCGGTGACGAAGAGCGAGAGGAAGCCCAGGGTGAAGAGCATCGCGCTGGTGAACCGGATCTTCGCCCGCCAGAGCGTAGCCAGCCAGTTGAAGGTCTTGATGGCCGAGGGCACCGCGATGATCAGTGTCGTGGTCATAAAGGCCGTGCCCAGCAGCGGGTGCATGCCGCTGGTGTACATGTGGTGCCCCCAGACCAGGAAGGAGAGGAAGGCGATGGCCACGATCGAGGCCACCATGAAGCGGTAACCGAAGATCGGCTTGCGCGCGTTGTTGGCCAGGATATCTGACACCATCCCCATCGGCGGCAGGATCAGGACATACACCTCCGGGTGCCCGAGGAACCAGAAGAGGTGCTGCCAGAGCAGCGGGTTGCCTCCGGCGTGATCCACCGGCACCGTGCCCACGATCAGCCCGGCGGGGACGAAGAAACTCGTCCCGCCCATCCGGTCGAAGAGCAGCATGATCGCCGCCGCCAGCAGGACGGGAAAGGCCAGCAGCGAGAGGACGGCGGTGACAAACAGCCCCCAGATCGTCAGGGGCAGCCGCAGCATGGACATCCCGCGCGCCCGCAATTGCAGCACCGTGGTGATGTAGTTCAGCGAGCCCAAGAGGAAGGCGACGATGAGGATGGCCAGGCTGATCAGCCAGAGGGTCTGACCCATCCCGGAGCCCGGCGCCGCCTGCGGCAGCGCGGAGAGCGGCGGATAGGCGGTCCACCCGCCGCCCGCCGCCCCGCCGGCGACAAAGAAGGACGCCAGCAGAACGATCACGGCCGGCGGATAGAGCCAGTACGAGATCGCGTTGAGGAAGGGGAAGGCCATGTCCCGCGCGCCGATCTGCAGCGGGATGAGGAAGTTGCCGAACCCGCCGGTGAGCAGGGTGGTGAGGACGAAGAAGATCATGATCGTCCCGTGCATCGTCACCGAGGCCAGGTAGAAGGCCGGCGTCATCTCCCCGCCGGGCATCCCGCCCGGGAGGAGGCTGCCCAGGATCGGCCAGGCGCGCCCGGGCCACGCCAGCTGCAGGCGGACGAACATCGCCAGCAGCCCGCCCAGCACCGCCATGAACATCGAGGTGAAGGCGTACTGGAGACCGATGATCTTGTGGTCGGTGGAGAAGATGTACTTGCGCCAGAAACTCAGTTCGTGACCGGTGTGCGCCTCGGCATGCGCCGTCGCCGCGTCCATTTAGGTCTCCGCTCCTTGAGTGGTCGGCATCCGCTCCTCTAGTGGCCCCTCACGACTTCGGCGCAGCCAGCCAGGCGTCGAACTGCTCCTGCGTCTCGACCACGACTTTGCCGCGCATGGCGTAGTGCCCCACCCCGCACAATTCGGCGCAGGCGACCTCGTAGGTGCCGGTGGCCGTCGGGGTAAACCAGAAACTCACCGTGATGCCCGGCACGGCGTCCTGCTTCACGCGGAAGGCGGGCACGAAGAAGGAATGCAGCACGTCCTTCGAGCGCAGCCGCACCTCCACGGGGCGGTTGACGACCAGGTGGATCTCCGCGCTGGTGATGTCGTCCCGTCCCGCCGGATCGGCCCGATCCAGCGCGATCGGGTTGGCCTGCATGTTGAACTGCCGCGGGTCGATCTTGCCGAACTGCCCGTCCGCGCCGGGGTAGCGCGCCCGCCAGCCGAACTGCTCCGCCCGCACCTCCACGATCAGGGCGGTCGGGGGCGGGGCGCTGTGGATGCGCGACCACAGCCCCGCGGCGCTGAAGGTGAGACCGGCCATAACGATCGCCGGGACGATGGTGTAGGTGAGTTCCAGTCCGCGGTGCTCGTGCCAGTAACTCGCGCGGGCCTGCCCCCGGTCCCGGTAGAGCCAGACGAAGAGCGCCAGGACCCCGTGCACCAGGATGAAGGCCGCGCTGATGATGCCGAAGGTGACGAAGAGCAGACGGTCGACCTCGCGGCCGTGCACGGAGGCCAGCGGCGGCAGCCACCAGCGGGTGCGGGCGACCAGCGTCGCCACGATCGCCCCCACGATCACCAGGGCGAGTAAACCCGCCAGGGCGGCCGCGGAGCCGCCGAACCGGTGCGTCCTCTCGCGAGTCGTCGACTCTTCTGATGCCATCCGTTTCCCCGATGCCGTTATGTTGTTGACCGCCGCCGCAATCTCCTCCCCTGCCGCGGCGGGCCATCGCGGATGCCTTCGTGACGAAAATGGATCAGTCCGCGGCGGCGTCCTCGGCGTCCGGGTCCTGCTCTGCGGACCCGTCCTCGGGGCTGGCCGAGGGCCCCCGCTGCGTCTGTCCCAGGGCGACCGACCGCTGGTAGGCCGCCCACACCGCTTTCGAGAGCACGGTGCGCAGGCCACCCTTCTCCAGCTCGTAGATCGCCGCCGCGCTGGTCCCCCCCGGTGAGGTGACCATGTTGCGCAGCTCCGCCGGGTGCAGGCGCGACTGTTCGGCGAAGAGTGCGGCGCCGCGCAGGGTTTGCACGACGAGGGCCCGGGCGTCGGCGCGGGAGAACCCCAGATGGACGGCGGCGTCAATCAGCGCCTCCATCAGCATGAAGACGTAGGTGGGACCGGTCCCGCTGACGGCGGTGGCCATGTCGAGAAACTCCTCGGCGTCCACGCGCAGATCTTTGCCCAACGCCCCCAGCACCGCCTGCGCCTGGGCGCGCTGTTTGGCGCCGACCGCGCCCGTCGCCGTCCAGACCGTCATCCCCTCGCCGACCTGGGCCGGCGTGTTGGGCATGCAGCGCACGACCGCCCGATGCTCCAGCCCCTTGACGATGGTGGCGATCCGCGCGCCCGCGACGGTCGAGAGCACGAAGGCGCGGCGGGGGATCGTCCCGCGCAGTTCGCCCAGGACGGCGGGCAGCACCTGCGGCTTGACCGACAGGATCACGATGTCGGCGCCCCCGACCGCCTTGCGGTTCTCCGCCGTGGTGCCGATCTTGAACTGGCCGGCCAGCTCCTCCAGCCGCTCGCCCCGGGGATGGCTCGCCGTGATCGCCCCGGGCGCGACCAGCCGGTGGGCGAGGAGCCCCCGGATCATCGCTTCTCCCATCACGCCGGCGCCGATGAAGGCGAGCCGGGTCTCGGTCAGCATGGCTC
>JACQGZ010000128.1 GCA_016199305.1 Armatimonadota bacterium
TACATCTTCATCGGCCGCGCCCTCTTCCTCTACCACATGCTGCCCGCCGTCCCGTTCATGGCCATCGCCACCGCCGTCGCGGCGGCGCACCTGCGCGCCCGCCTGGGAGAGGCGATTCCGCTCCTCTATCTGGTCGTGGGGATGGCCTGGTTCGTCGCCTACTACCCGGTGCTGGCTGCGCTCCCCATCGCCACCGAGCGGTTCTACCGGCTGATGTGGTTCGGCACCTGGCTGTGACGGCCGCGTCCGGGCGGCCGACCATCAGCGCCGTCCTTCCCGCCTATAACGAAGCGGCCAACCTGGAGCAGACCGTGACCGGCCTGGCCCCCGTGTTGGACCGGCTGAGCGGGTCCTGGGAGATCCTGGTCGTCGACGACGGCTCCGCCGACGGCACCGCGGAGGTGGCCGCCCGCCTGGCCGCCTCCCTGGGACGGTTGCGCCTGCTGCGTCATGCGCGCAACCAGGGCTACGGGGCGGCGCTGCGCACGGGATTTACGGCGGCGCGGCACGAGTGGATCCTGCTCTTTGACGCCGACGGGCAGTTCCTGCCCGCTGAACTCGAGCGGTTCGTCGCCGCGGCCGCGGCCGCCGACCTGGTGGCCGGGTACCGGCGGCAGCGGGCCGACCCCGTCCACCGGCGGGCCTATGCGGCGGTCTGGCGGTTGCTGATGCGCGTCGCGTTGGGGGTGGCGGTGCGCGACATCAACTGCGGGTTCAAGTTGATGCGCACCGCGCTGGTCCAGGCGCTCGACCTGCGCGCCGGCGGCGCGCTCATCAGCGCGGAACTGCTGGCCAAGGCCGCTCGGGCGGGGGCCCGCCTGGCGGAGGCGCCGGTCTCCCACGTCCCCCGCGCGCACGGCCAGCAGACCGGGGGCAGCCCGCGGGTCCTGCTGCGCGCCTACTCCGAACTCCTCCGTCTGGGCTGGCAGATCCGGAGATTCCAGGGCCGGGAGGGCGCGAGGAGCGTCCCTCCGAAACCGAACGACTAGATTACGGTTTCGTCGGGACGCTCCTCGCGCCTCACGCGCCACAGAATCCATAGCAACCAGGGTAGCGCCAGAAGCGCTGCGGCAGACATGGCGCGGGTGGCGACGTCCGCGAAGAGCGTGCCGTCCACCGCCGCCGGCAGGGTGAAGGTCTGGACGTACGGGCGCGTGTAGGCGTAGACCAGGTTGAGCACGAGCAGGAGGCTCAACAGCAGGTAGGGCCCCCAGGCGCGGCGGTCGGCCGCGGGGGCCAGCGCCAGGAAGGGCAGGGCCGGGATCAGGTACCGTTCGTGGATGCGGGTGGGCAGCAGGAAGGTGGCGACCAGCGCCGCCGCGGCGGCGACCAGGAGCGTCCGGTCGGAGGGGCGCCGCCAGACCGCGGCCAGCACCGTCACCTCCACGAGGACGGTCGCCGCCGCCCCCCACAGGAAGAGCGGCAGGCCGGCGACCCGCGGCAGATCGCTCCGCCAGAACCCCTGGAGGGCGCCCCAGAGGTTGAAGGCGACGACGCTGCCGTACGGGTAGATGTTGACCCCCGTCTGCAGCAGGGCGACCAGCCGCGTGGGGCCGACGCGGAAGGGAGCGCCCAGCAGGGTGATCGTCGCGCCCGCAATCAGCGCCGCGGCGATGATGAGGTCGGGGCGCGCCCGAAAGCCAGGCGGGCGCACCGGCGGCCAGAGGCTGCGGCGGATCAGGGCGATCCCCATCACCCCCAGCAGCGGCGCCGTCTGCGGCTTCACCAGAAAGGCCAGCGCCGCGGCGCTCCAGGCGAGGGGATGGCCGCGCAGGAACAGCGCCAGCGCTCCCAGGGCCGCCGCCGCTCCGACGCTGTCCGCCTGTCCCCAGTACGCCCCCGTGAAGATGAGGGCGGGGTGGAAGAGATAGAGCGCAGCCAGGAGCAGCGCCGACCGCGGCGGGACGTGCCGGCCGGCGAGGCGGAAGAGCAGCGCCGCCCCGACCAGGTCGGCGACGGCCGCGGGGAGTTTGATCGCGAAGAGCAGGGTCTGATCGTTGAAGCGCAGCAGGGCATGGAGTTCGCCGATCGCCCAGAGGATGTACAGATAGCCCGGCAGGTAGTCGGCAAAGCCGCCGCCGTAGAAGGCGACCGGGCCTCGCTCCGCCAGGGCGGCGGCCCACCCTTTGAAGGTGCCGATGTCGGTGGGAAAGCCGCCGTAGGGCATGATGATCGCCCGCAGCAGCGCCGCGCCCACCAGCAACCCCCACCATAGACGGGTCTCCGGCGGGGCGGGGGCGGTCGCCTCGGGGGACCAGCCCAGCAGCTCCCTCCCGCGGGGGGCGCGGTCAGCCGGCGACCACAGCATGCTCGGGGGATTCCAATCAGAGCCGCCCCGGCCCATCGGCGCGGAGGGCGATGACGAAGATGGCCGAGGAGAGGGAGCGGAATGCGCCGCTGATGAGGTGGAGAAAGAGCCCCGCCGGCAGCGGCACCCTGAGGATGCCCTTGAAGACGACCGGCCGGAGGCCCGCGGCGTGGAGCCGTTCCAGCCAGAAGCGGCGGTCCCGCCGGTGGACATGGGTGGGGTCGCGGTCGAGCAGCCCGAAGGCCCAGCCGGCCGGGGAGTCGTAGACTGGCACGGCGATCGCCAGGATGCCTCCGGGTCGGAGCAGATCGCGCAGGCCCGCCAACGCCAGGTCCAGGTCGGGCACGTGCTCCAGCACGTCGAAGCAGGTGACCACGTCGTAGTGACGGTCTGAACGGAACGCCTCGATGCGTCCCTGCTGCAGATTCACGTCCGGCAGCCGCCGGCGCGCCCGCGCCAGCGCAAACGCGGAGATGTCCATCCCCTCGCAATCATAGTGCTCCCGCGCCCGCTCCAGAAAGCGGCCGAAGGCGCAGCCGACATCGAGCAGGGCGCCGTCGGGCCGGACCCGCCGGATCTCCCGCAGGTAGCCGGCGATCTTGTGCGCGGGATTGTACCAGTCGTACCGGCCGCCGTAGTTGCTGCGGGCGCCGAAGTAGTCTTCGTCGAAGGTGCGCTCGTCGAAGGCCGCGGAGGTCGCCGGCGCCGGCCCGGCCCGGTCGGGCCCCGGGCCTCCGGTCATCTCGCTTGGCATCGCGGTCCGTCGCAGCATCCACTGCCCCCATGCCCGCGCGTGCGTGCGGATAGACCGGCGCGGGCCGCTCACCATCCCAGGGCCCGCACCCAGTAGACGCCCACCGCGTTCATGGCCACCGAGAGGGCGAGCAAGCCGTAGTCCACCCCTCGTGGGCGTTCGCCGAGGGCGAAGGCGAGCAGGACCAGGAGGAACGCCCACCAGTCCAAACTATAGCGGTACCCGAACTGGACCCAGCCCACCGAGAAGAAGGTGAGCATCGGCAGGGCGATCGAGAGGATCAGGGCGCCCCAGGGGAGCCAGGGGGGCCGCCGGGCGGGAAAGGCCAGCCGCAGGATCACCGGGCTGGTGAAGAGCAGCGCCATCCCCCACGGCGACGGGCGCAGGAAGGGAAGGTGCGGGATCAGTTCGGGCGCGCGGAAGAGCATCGCGTACAGGTGGTCGGGAATGTAGCGGGCGTTGAAAAATCCTCCTGCGGCCACAGCTTCAGCGTTCACCGCCGCCAGAGTGAGCAGCCGGTAGCCGGTCTGCAGCGGATCGCCGAAGCGCAGGAGATTGTAGAGCATGTAGGCCGCCAGGCCCGCGGCGCTCACGGCCAGGTAGGCCGCCACCGCCTGGATGCGCCGGTGGCGGGCCCACACCCAGACGGCGAGCACGGGGACGGCGGGCAGCATCGAGAGCCGGGTCAGCCAGGCCGCCGCCAGCGTCGCGCCGAGTGCGACCGGTCGCGCCTCGCCGCCCAGTTCCCAGACCAGGACGGCGGTGGCCAGCACCACCACCTCCTGGGCGAAGAACCAGCTCGTCCCGATCGCCGCCGCCGGCCACAGCACGCTGCCGAAGGCCAGCGCCGCCCCGCAGAAGAGGCGCACCGGGCCGGGGATGGACCACCGCCGCAGCCCGGCGACAAAGATCGCCACGGCGAGGGCCGTCAGCACCTGTCCGATGCGGCCCTGATCGGTCCCCTCGCCGCCCACCGCCACGGCCGGCATCAGGATGACCGCCGGCACCGGTGGGAACGGCGCGTAGATCCGCCCGTTGAAGGAGATCACATCGTGGTAGTAGTCGGGCAGCCCCTGCAGGTCCACCCGCCCCTGGAGGAAGGCGTCAGCCATGTAGACGAAGTGGCGGTAGGCCGGATTGGTGCGCGGCGTGATCGCCACATACAGGGACAGGGTGATCGCGAAGACGGCCAGAGGTTCCCAGATCCGCCGGCTCACGGTGTCGCGCACCCCCGGCGGCCTCTCACATCGCCACCCAGCCCCATCGTGTCCACAGGACTCCCCAGGCGTTCACCGCGACGCCCACCAGGATGAGCGCCTTCGCGAGCGGGGGAACCCGCCCGCCCATCCCGCGCACCATGAGCAGGAACAACAAGGGATAGAAGTCCGTGGCGAAGCGATACCCGAACTGCAGCACGCCAGGATTTCCGAAGGTGAAATCCACCGCGGCCACGGCCGCGATGCCGCTCCAGGCGGCCACGGTCTCCCGCCCCAGCGGCGCGCGCAGCGCGTAGACAAACGCCGGCGTGGTCAGCCAGATGGCCAGGCCGCCCAGAGGCACGAGCAGGTAGGGGGGATGATCCACCAGGACCGGCAGCTTAGTGAAGAGGATCGTCAGGTGGCGCGGGATGTAGGACAGGTGAAAGAGGCCGCGGGAGAACCACGCCTCCTCAAAGATTCCCGGGCGCACCGCGGCGGCAATGTCGGCGATCGTCCCGAAGCGCACCCAGTTGTACAGGCCGTTCAGCAGCAGCGCCGCGGCGATCGGCGCGCCCATCCAGATCAGGTAGGCCAGGTCGATGCGCCGCCAGCCGCGCAGGCCGCCCGGCGCCCAGCGCGGAGCGGTGGCCGGCAGGAAGAAGGCGAGGGTGAGGATCGTGGGGAGGCGGGTCCAGTAGGCCATGGCGACGGCCAGGCCGATGAGGGCCGCCCGGCGGCGCCCCAGCGTCTCGAGCAGGCCCAGCGTGAGGGCGGCGACGACGACCGCGTGCGAAAGGAACCATGAACTGCCGACCGCGCTCAGGTACCAGAGGATGGTGCCGAAGGCCGCCAGGAGCCCCAGCCACGGATAGTCGGCGCGGGGAGCGAGCCGCGCTCCCAGCAACACGAGGAGCCCGGCCGCCAGCGCCCCGACCGCGTGGCTGACCAGCGACTGATCGGCCGCCGGGCCGGCGACGGCCACGTACGGGATCACCAGCATGGCCGGGAAGGGCGGCGGGATCATGTAGTGCCTGCCGCGAAAGGTGGTCACCTCCAGGTAGGACGGCGGGTCGAGGAGGTCGACCCGGCCGTGCAGCAGGGCGTCGGCCAGCCGCACGTAGTGATCAAACGGGGTCGGCCCGGGAAAGGAGGCGTGGTAGACGGCGAACGCCACGACGATCGTGGCGGCGGCCCAGAAGGCCGGGCGTCTCGACATGTCGTGGAGCGTGTCGAACACCGGGGCGCCGGTTCGCTGGAGGATCATCGCCGGTTCGCGGGATTTTGTGGTAGCTGCTGCACCCCAGCCAGGGGTTCAACGCATACGTGCCCAAGTCCCGCCCCTCCAGACCTGCCGAGCAGGGGGTGGACGCCGCCTCCGGGGGGCGGCGCATTCGAATGACAGATACCCTCCCGCGCGAGAGGAGGAGGAGGATCGCATCAAAGGGAAGAGCGAAAACACAGGAGTGGCGCGGGTTTCAGCCGTTGGTCCTTGACGGTCCCTGAAGGATTTCTCCTTCTGCCGTTGAATAGAGCAGGTTCACAGGCGACTGCGAAGGCGTGTTTTTCTGTTTGGGGGCCGGAGAGGATTAGGGCTGGATTGCGCAGGTCCGGCCGGCGTCGCTGAGGATGTCTCCATAGATCCTCGCGGGGCATAGATGCGGTGAGGCCGTAGGCGATCAGTTGGGGTGCTCTAGGCCCCCGCGAGCTCCATCGGGCAAACTCGCGGGGTGGGGTTGACGAAAGGCGGAGGTGCTGTGAGGGACAGGACGATGCGCCGCATCCGGGGAGCGCGATCAGGCTTCACCATCATTGAGGTCCTGGTGGCGCTGACGCTGCTGGCGGTCGTGATCCTGCTGGTGACGCGCGCCTTTCTGGTGGTGCTGAGCGTGACGAGCCAGGGGGGGCGGGTGACCACCGCCACCGCGCTGGCCGCCAAGCAACTGGAGACGGTCCGCGCGCAAGTGGAGGCGCAGCCCAATCGCGTCGCCTGGCGGACCGCGTTCTGCAACATCGCCGCGGCGGGGCGGAGTGCGTTCGGCGCCCCCTACGCCGCTTATGAATACCAGGTCCTGGTGGATAGCGGCGCCGTCTCGGCCACCGTCGGCCAGGAGGATGCGCTGCTGCCGTGCTGGTCGGTGGGCTGGGATCCTGGCGGGAGGTGCCCCGGGGCTCCCGGATATAGCGGCAGCTGCGCGACGGACGGCAGCAACGCCCAGGATGATCGCCTGCGGTGGATCACGGTTGAGGTCTTCTATCGGGGCGGCACGCAGCCGGTGGCGCGCATGACGACGGCGGTCATTCGCGGTGCCTACCACCACTAAACGGGTGAACGGGGTTGGACGCAGACAGACCTCGCAACCAGTCCGGGCGGCGCACACACCCGGTTCATTTTCAGGGCGGCCTGTCTCTGTTGGAAATCGTCGTCGGCCTGGCGATTCTGGTTCTTGCCCTGGTCGGGATCTACGGCGTGGTGAGCCAGTCCGTGCGGTCGTTCGGGGTAAGCGAGGACTTCCTGGAAGTGCAGCAGAACGCGCGTGTGGCCCTGGGGAAACTGGCGGAGGAAGCGAAGTGGGCGGAGGTATTGACGGCGTCCAGCGTGGCCTGTCCCTGGCCGACCTGCGTGGAGTTAATAATTCCGGCACACAACCCGCTGAAGAACCCGCCGGCAGCGTACACGGTGCGCTTCCGGTATGACAATACGGCCGGCACCTTTGAGCGGGAGGAGATCGGCGACCCGAACGGCCCACAGGTCCTGGCGAGCTACGTGACGGGCGTGACGTTTCGCTACCTCGACCGGAACGGTGACGACACGACCAATGCCGCCGATGTCTTGCAGGTCGAGGCGGAGATTCAGACGCAGCGGGGCTTCACGACGACGAGGCCGCTGAAAAGCGATGTCTTCCTGCGAAACGCCGTGCCGCCGCCGCCGCTTGGCGCGACTCCTCCCGGAGGCTCGACGACCCATCCTACGCCGGCTCTGGGGGCGCCCCCACCGCCGCCTCCA
>JACQGZ010000110.1 GCA_016199305.1 Armatimonadota bacterium
GGCGACGTCCTTCCCCGCGCGCAGCGCCGCCAGCGTCGGCAGCAGACCGGCGACGCCGACCACCGCCACCAGGATCAGGTCCGCCTCTGGAAGGGCGGCGAGATCGGCCAGGCCCTCCGCGCCCTCCAGCACCTCGACCCCTGCCGGGAGCAGCGCCCGCGCCTGCCCGGCCGCCCCGCGGTCCTCCACGGCGACTGCCGTCGGCCGGAGGCGTGCCGCCTGCGCCGTGAGGAGCTCGATGTTGCGCCGGGCGGCCAGCCCGACGATCTCGATGTCCCCCAGGTGCGCCGCGACCTCCAGGGTCTGACGTCCGATCGACCCCGTGGATCCCAGCACCACCAGCCGCCGGCTCACGGGATCACCCAACGCAGCAGCGCGTAGACCGCGGGGGCGGCGAAGAGCATGGCATCGAAGCGGTCGAGGATCCCGCCGTGCCCGGGGAGCAGCGCCCCCGTGTCCTTCACGCCGGCGGAGCGTTTCAAGGCCGATTCCGCCAGGTCGCCGAAGAGGCCGGCGATCGCGGCCACCGCCGCCGCGGCCAGCGCCACGCCCAAGGGCAGCCGGAGCGGAAGCGCGACGACGATGGCTCCCAGCAGCGCGCCGAGCACTCCGCTGACGGCGCCCTCCCAGGTTTTCTTCGGGCTCAGCACCGGCGCCAGCAGATGGCGGCCGAAGGCGCGGCCGCCCAGCATGGCCGCCGAGTCCGCGGCCCAGACCGCACCGACCAGTAGGATCGTATAGGCGTGGCCGTCGTCGGGTCGGCTGCGCAGCAGGTCGAGGAAGACAAAGAACGACGCGTAGAGGGCGCCCAGCACCGTGGCCCCGGCGTTAGCCAGCGCCTGGCGGCGATAGGCCGGCAGTAGTGGGGCCAGGAGGGCGGCCGCGACGAGCGCCCCTGCGACCGCGCCCAGCAGCGCGGGCCGGCGGGCCACCGAGGCGAAGACGGCCGCCGTCCCCACCAGCACCACCACCGGAGCCGGCGAGAGGCCCGCGGCGCGGCTGAGATGCACCCATTCCCACGCCCCGCCGAGGGCCAGCGCACCGAGCAGGAGCATCCAGGGAAGACCGCCCGCCCGGAGGAGGAGGAGAAAGACCGGCAGGCCGATGACAATGGTGATGGCGCGCCGGGCGAACTCCGGGCGGCCCCGCGGGCGGGCCGCGCCGGCCTCAGCCGACATCCACGCCTCCGAACCGGCGCCGCCGGCCCTGGAAGGCCTCGACCGCGGCGGCCAGATGGGTGGCGTCGAAATCGGGCCAGTAGACGTCGGAGAAGTACAGTTCGGTGTAGGCGATCTGCCAGAGGAGGAAGTTGCTGATCCGCTGCTCGCCCCCGGTGCGGATCAGTAGGTCGGGGTCGGGCAGACCGTCGGTGTAGAGGTAGCGGGCGAACGTGGCATCGTCGATGGCCGCCGGCGCCACCCGTCCCGCCGCGGCGTCCTCGGCCAGCCGCCGCACCGCCTGCAGCAGTTCGGCGCGACCGCCGTAGTTGAGGGCGCAGTTCAGCACCAGGCGGGTGTTGCCGCAGGTGCGGGCCATCACCTCTCGGAGTTTGGCGGCGATCGCCTCGGGAAGGTGGTCGAGGTCCCCGGAGATGTGCAGGCGGATGCCGTTGCGCTCCAGGTCGTCCGCCTCCGCCGCCACGAACTCGTGCAGCAGCAGCAGCAGCTCCTCCACCTCATCGGCCGGCCGCCGCCAGTTCTCCGTGGAGAAGGCGTACAGCGTCAGATACTCGATGGACAGATCCCGGCAGGCCTCCAGCGTTCGGCGCACCGCCTCTCGTCCGGCCCGGTGCCCTTCGGTGCGGGGCAGCCCGCGCCGGCGCGCCCAGCGCCCGTTGCCGTCCATGATGATGGCCACATGGCGGGGCAGGCGGGTCGGGTCGAGGCGCGGCGGCGGCTCCGCGCGTCGCGACGCCTTCATCGGGCCGGCGCGGCCGGAGGAGCCGGACGGTCGAAGCGTTCGTGGGTGACCGTGAGGACGACCTCGTCCCCGTCTTGCTGGCGGATCACCCGCAGCACGCCCTCCCCGGCCCCGCCCCGCGGCGGGCGGGTCTCGGAGACACGCGGCGTCGCCCCCGCGGCCTCCAGCAACCGGCGCGCCTCCTCCAGCGGCAGGGCCAGCACATCCGGGATCACCGTTCCAGGATCTCCTTCTCCTTGGCCTCCAGGGCCCGATCCACCGCGCCGATGAACTCGTCGGTGAGGCGCTGCAACTCCTCCACCGCGCGCGTCGAGGCGTCCTCGGAGACCTCCCCCTCCTCCTCGAGCTCCTCGATCATCTCCTTGGCTTCCCGGCGGATGTTGCGCACGGCCACCCGCCCCTCTTCGGCGTGTCGGCGCACCACCTTGACCAGGTCCCGGCGCCGCTCCTCGGTGAGGGAGGGAATGGGGAGGCGGATGACCACCCCGTCGCTGGCCGGCACCAGACCCAGTTCGCTCTTCAGAATGGCCCGCTCCACCTCTTTCACCATCTTCTTGTCCCACGGCTGGATCACCAGCAGGCGCGGCTCGGGTACGGTGACGGTGGCGAGCTGGTTGACGGGCGTGGGCACGCCGTAGTAGTCGACGCGGATCTGTTCCAGCAGCGCCGGATTGGCCCGACCGGTGCGCACGCTGCCGAACTCATGGCGCGTGGCCTCCAGGGCCTTCTGCATGCGACCGCGCGCGTCGGTGAGGACCTCCGCAGACATGGCGTCCACGACGCCACCGTGGCCCACGTGGCCGCCCTTGGGGTCGGGCGCCTTCCGCCCCCCGGGTGCCCCCCTGCCGCTCATACCTCCCACCCACCCACCGCCGCGAGTCGCTTCAATGCCGACCTCCCACCAGCGTCCCGATCTCCTCCCCCAGCACGGCCCGCTTGATGTTGCCGGGGACCCCGACGTCGAAGACGATGATGTCCATGTGATTGTCCTTGCAGAGGGCGACCGCCGTGGCGTCCATGACCCGGAGGTCGCGGTTGAGCAGGTCCATGTAGTCGAGGTGGCGGAACATCACGGCGTCGGGGTGCCGGCGCGGGTCCTTGTCATAGACGCCCTCCACGCCGCGCTTGGCCATCAGCAGCGCGTCCGCTTCGACCTCGATCGCCCGCAGCGCCGCCGCCGTGTCCGTGGTGAAGTACGGGCTCCCCGTCCCGCCGGCGAAGATCACCACCCGCCCCTTCTCCAGGTGCCGGATGGCACGCCGGCGGATGAAGGGCTCGGCGACCTGCCGCATCTCCACGGCCGTGAGCACGCGCGTGGTCAGCCCCGCGGCCTCCATGACGTCCTGCAGGGCCAGGGCGTTGATGACCGTGGCCAGCATCCCCATGTTGTGCCCGGTGACCTCGTGAATGCCGATCCGCCGGCTGAGATCGTCGCCGCGCACAAAGTTGCCGCCCCCGACGACGATGGCGACCTGGACGGACTGCGCGACGATCCCGGCGACCTCCTGGGCCACCAGGCGCAGCATCGCCGCGTCGAGCGAGGCGGAGCCGTCCCCGGCGAGCGCCTCCCCGCTGAGTTTGAGGAGGATCCGCCGGTAGCGGGATGCGGCTGCGGCCATGGGCCCCCGGGCGCTACTCTCCGACTTTGAAGCGGGCAAACCGCCGGACCTGGATGTTCTCCCCGACCTTCGCCACCGTCTCGGTGACCAGGTCGGCCACGGTACGGCCCACATCGCGAATGTACGGCTGCTCCAGGAGGATCGCCGCGGAGAGCGCGGGATCGTCCCGCTCGCCCTGCGGCACCTCTTCCCGGGTGACGTAGCGGGGCTCCGTGGCCGCCACCTGCATCGCCAGTTCGCGGGCCAGCCGGCGAAAGTCCTCGGTGCGGGCGACGAAGTCGGTCTCGCAGTTCACCTCGACCAGGACGCCGAGGCGGCCGCCGCCGTGGATGTACGCCTCGACGACCCCCTCCCGGGCGGCCCGGCCCGCCTTCTTCTCCGCCATCGCCAATCCCCAGGTCCGCAGCAGGGCGGCGGCGCGCTCCAGGTCGCCGTCCGCCTCCCGCAGGGCGCGGCGGCAATCCATCACCCCGGCGCCCGTGCGGGCGCGCAGGGCCATCACCTGACTGGCCGGGATCGTCGTCGCCATGCTCACTCCTCGGTCCCAACCACCTCGGCCGGAAGGATCTCCCCCGTCGTCCCCTCGAAGGATTCCGGCTCCTCGCCCTCGGCGCCCACGGCCACCGGCACGGGCTCCTCCTCCTCGGTGACCTCCAGTTTGCGCCGCTCCTCGCCGCCCTCCTGGGCGGCGTTGGCGACGCGGTTGGTGATCAGCCGCACGGCCCGGATGGCGTCGTCGTTGCCGGGGATCGGGTAGTCCACCTCGTCGGGGTCGCAGTTGGTGTCCACGATGGCGACGACGGGGATGGAGAGCTTGCGCGCCTCGGCCACCGCGATGTGCTCCTTGCGCGTGTCCACGACGTAGATCGCGGCGGGCAGACGGTTCATCGCCTTGATCCCGCTGAGGAACTTCTCCAGTTTGGCCGACTCCTCCGCGATGCGGGACTGCTCCCGCTTGGGCAGGACATCCATCAGGCCGCGCGTGCGCATGTCCTCGATCTCGCGCAACCGCTCGATGCGCTTGCGGATGGTCTGGAAGTTCGTGAGCATGCCGCCCAGCCAGCGCTGGTTGACGAAGGGCTGGCCGGCGCGGACCGCCTCCTCGCGGATCGCGTCCTGCGCCTGCTTCTTCGTCCCCACGAAGAGGATCTCGCCGCCGCCGGCGACGGTCTGGCGGACGAAGCGGTAGGCCTCCTCGATGAGCGGGACCGACTTCTGCAGGTCGATGATGTGGATGCCGTTGCGTTCGGTGAAGATAAAGCGGGTCATCTTGGGGTTCCAGCGGCGGGTCTGATGGCCGAAGTGCACCCCCGCTTCCAGCAGCTGCTTCATCGTGACGACGGGCACGGCATTCCTCCCCTGGTGGTTCTCCTCCGCCGCCGTCATCTCGCCCCGGGATCCGCAGCGGACACCCCCGCGGCGATCGAGCCGGCGTGTGAAGTTCGGCCGCCGGGCGGCAAAGAGGGGGAAGGCCGCGCCTTCCCCCCTGCATTCCGGCGGAAACCGCTGAGTCGGGCCGAGTATAGCACACCCGTTTGCGCGCCTTCAACCTGGCATGCCGAGAGCAAGCAGGAGTATGCAATACTGAGAACCCGGCGTCCCCTCGGTGATCGCTACGGGTTCTCGATGACGAAGGTAAAGTGAGGCCTCTCGACCACCCACCGTTGGGGCCGCGGAGCGGCTGAGACACCGCGAGGGAAGGCGTGGATGCGGAGTCTTCGCAGTTCCAGTTCGACCACCCGGGCAAGTGCTTCCTTGAGCCGCGAAAGCGCGTGGCCTCCGCCGAAGACGACGACCCTGGAGTTTTGAGCCCCCGGGCGCCCCTCCACTCCGGCCAGGCTGCGCGCCTCTGGATCAAATACCCCGATGAGCCCGTGGCGCCAGTCTTCATTGCGAGTCAAAGAGACCGCCTCAGGCTCGTCCAGCCGAAAGTAGGTCTGCCATCCTCGCGGAAGAGTGGGTGCTTCCTCAACCCGGGGCGCCGTTTGGAGGATTTCCCGGAGAACTTGCAGGGATGATGAAGATACCTCATCCACTGCAATGGACCACTCGCCAACGGTGACATACTCCTCCGGTCCTTTGCCGGGTCCGCGGAGGCGCATGAACCCGCATGGCTCCACGCTCTCGCTTCGCAGATGGCTGTTTTCCTTTCTCAGCGCAACGGCAGCCTGCAAACCAGACCGAAGCCAGAGCGGCGCGACCAGCACTCCCCCTGCGTGGAGTTGCTCGACCCAGCGGGGCGAGAGATCCCATACTCCAACGGTCGCCTCGATCCGGTCGAAGGGCCCATCCTCCGGGCTCCCGAACCAACCGTCATCCGTGACCACGCGGACCTGGGGGAATCCTGCCTGCCTAAGGTGATCCCGAGCTTCGTCAGCAACGTCTGCGTCGATCTCCACCGTTGCCACCCGGCCCTCGAGGCCAACCAGGTAGGCCAATAGAGCCGCATTGTACCCGGTACCGGCGCCAATCTCCAGGACCCGCTGCCCTGACTGGACGTCCAGTTGCTCGATCATCGCGGCCATGATGGCGGGCATACTCGAAGAGCTGGTGGGCAGGCCTTCAGGGTTCCGCCGGGTCACGATCGCCTCCTCGCTATAGGCCTTCTCGAGAGGGACGCCGGGGACGAACAGATGGCGGGGGATGGCGCGGAACGCCTGCTCGACGCGCGGCGTGCGGACAAAGCCCTGTTCGATCAGCCGATCCACCAGTGCATCCAGGAGACCCTGGACGCCCTCGTTGGAAACCTGCACGGGCCGAACGCCTCCTGCGGTCGTTTCCCCACGATCTACAGTAGGCTCGCGCTGCTGCATCGACAAGCGGGCCGAGGCCGCCTTGAAACCATCTGGTCGGGCGGCCACATGGCACCGCACTGCGTTTCGAGTGATCTGCCTGGTACGACCGCGTTGGGCGACTAGCTGGCGGTCACAGGCTGCGGGACTTGCGGCACCTCGCTGTAGCCGCATTCCTTGTTCAGGCACCTCAGGTAGGTGCCGCGGCGACCGCGCTTCTCCACCAGGATGCCGCCGTCGCGCGGGCAGCGCTTGTCCGTGGGCCGGTCCCAGGACACGAACTTGCAAGACGGGTAGTTGGCGCAGCCGTAGAAGATGCGGCCCCGCTTGCTGCGGCGCTGCACGACCTCGCCGCCGTCGAGCGGGCAGGTCACGCCGATCCCCACCGGCCGGGTGTAGCGGCACTCGGGGAACCCGGAGCAGGCGATGAACTCGCCGAAGCGCCCGTGCTTGCGCACGAGCGGGTGACCGGACTCGGGACAGGGCTCTCCGATTGCGACCTCGGGGAACTCCACCTCCTCGATCTTCTTCTCCGCCTGCTTGAGGTCGCGCTCGAAGGGCGTGTAGAACTCGCGCACCACCTTCACCCAGTCGCGCCGGCCCTCTTCGATTTCGTCGAGCTCCTCCTCAATCTGGGCGGTGAAGTGCAGGTCGACGATGTCGGGGAAGTGCTCCACCAGCAGATCGGTGACCAGCATGCCCAGGTCGGTCGGGTGCAGCCGCCGCTCCTCCATGTGCACGTAGCCGCGCGTCTTCAGCGTCTCCAGCGTCGGCGCGTAGGTGCTGGGCCGGCCGATGCCGAGTTCCTCCAGGGCGCGCACGAGCGACGCCTCCGTGTAGCGCGGCGGGGGCTGGGTGAAGTGCTGGGTCGGGTCTGTGGCCAGCAGCCGCAGCGGCTGGTCCGTGGCGAGGGCGGGCAGCCACCCCTCCCCGTTCTCATCCCCGTTGTCGGTGGTCTCCCGATAGAGCCGCAGGAACCCGTCGAAGCGTAGCCGCTGCCCCGTGGCGCGGAAGAGGAACGGCCCGCCGGCGATGTCCACGGTCAGCGTCTCCATCTGCGCGGAGGCCATCTGGCTGGCGACGAACCGCTTCCAGATCAATTCGTAGACGCGGGACTGGTCCCAGCGCAGGTGGGACTTGACCGTCTCCGGGGTGCGGGCCACCGCGGTGGGGCGGATCGCCTCGTGGGCCTCCTGCGCGTCGCGTCGCGAGCGGTACTGCCGGGGCGCCTCGGGGAGATAGGGCGCGCCGTAGGTCGCCTTGATGTAGCCACGCGCCTCCTGCACGGCCGCCGGGGACACGCGCACGGAGTCGGTGCGCATGTACGTGATCAAGCCCACCGTGCCCTCGCGCCCCAGGTCGATGCCCTCGTACAGCTGCTGCGCCAGGCGCATCGTGCGCGCGGCGCTGAAGCCGAGTTTCCGGTTGGCCTCCTGCTGCAGGGTGCTGGTGGTGAACGGCGGGGACGGATGGCGCTGCCGCTCCCCGGGCCGCACCTCCGCCACGGTGTAGGCATGCCGCCGGATCTCCTCGGCGAGGGATCGGGCCTCGGCCTCGTTGGTGATGACGGTGACCTTCTCATCCAGCGGCGTCCCGTACCGGGCGCCCTCCCGGCCGAACAGCCGGGCGGTGAAGGCGGCATCGGGCCCGTTGGGCGTGAAGGTGGACTCAATCGTCCAGTACTCGTCGCGCCGGAAGGCGGTGATCTCCCGCTCCCGGTCGACGACCAGGCGGACGGCCACCGACTGCACCCGCCCCGCCGACAGCCCCCCGCGCACCTTCCGCCAGAGCAGCGGGCTCAGCTTGTACCCGAACAGGCGGTCCAGGATCCGGCGGGCCTGCTGGGCGTTGACCAGCTTGAGGTCGATGTCCCGGGGATGGGCCAGCGCCCGGCGGATCGCCTCCTTCGTGACCTCGTGGAACTCGATCCGCTTGACCTCCCCGGCCGAGGACCCCAGCGCGTCCTGCAGGTGCCAGGAGATGGCCTCGCCCTCCCGGTCGGGGTCGGTGGCCATGTAGATGATCTCGGCCTTCTTGGCCGCCTCCCGCAGGGTCTTCAGCAC
>JACQGZ010000113.1 GCA_016199305.1 Armatimonadota bacterium
ACCCGCGCCGGCGCTCGCCCCCGCGCACCCGCGTCGCGAGCGAGTCGGGCAGCAGGTGCCCCCGCGCGTCTACCAGGACGCGCCGCAGGGGCACCGGGCGCTCCTCTTCGCGGACGACGGCCGGGGGCCGCCCCCGGACGCGACCCAGCCAGGTGGCCAAATCGTCGACGTTCTGCAGCGTCGCCGAGAGCAGCAGCAACCGCGTCGCGGCGGGCGCCAGGAGCAGAATCTCCTCCCAGGCCACGCCCCGTTCGGGATCGCCCAGGTAGTGCGCCTCGTCCAACACGGCCAGGTGCGGCACCAGCCGCCCGTCGTAGAGGGCGTTGCGCAGGATCTCCGTCGTGGCCACGATGACCGGGGCGTGCGGCCGCACCCGCCGCTCTCCCGTCAGGAGCCCGACGCGCTCGCTCCCGTAGAGCCGCTGAAAGCGGTGGAATTTCTGATTGGAGAGCGCCTTGAGCGGGGTCGTGTACCACGCCGTGCCTTCGGTCGCCAGCACCTGCTCCATCGCGTGCTCGGCGATCCAGGTCTTGCCACTGCCGGTGGGCGCCGAGACGAGGACGTCGTCCCCCTGCACCGCCGCCAGAGCCTCCAGTTGAAACCGCGCCGGGACGAATGGCCCCGGGGGGACCTCGCCGACCTCTTTGAGAAGCGAATCCAGGCCTGAATGAAGGCGGATGGACGCCGATTTATCCACCGGAGGATCCGCACTCGTGAGAATGCGCCGCATGATATACTGTGGTCACAATGACCACATTGTAACGGAGGCGGCGGTGGTGCGGAAGGTCGGAGTGCGGGAAGCTAAGGCGCGGCTGAGCCAGCTGCTGAAAGACGTGGAGCAGGGGCGTGAGTGGACCATCACTGCGCGAGGACGACCTATTGCGCGTCTCGTCCCCGCGGCAAAGAGTGAAACTGTCGAGGAGTGGGTCGCTCGTTTGGAAAAGGAAGGCCGGTTGATTCCTCCGCCTCCAGGTGCACACTGGCCGCCCCGTCCGTTGAAGGTATCCCGGAAGGTAGCCAATCTGGCTCAGAAATGGCTGAGAGAAGGCCGTGACGGCAAGTGGTGAGGGGACCGGCCGTGGTTCTCTATTGGGATAGCTCGGCCGTCATCTCAGCTCTGTTCCGCGATCTGCATCACGACGAAGGTTCGTCGTGGGCGGGACGCACCGGAACGCACATCATTTCCACTCTTGCCTGGGCGGAGGTTTTGGCCGTCATCTCCCGCTTCCAGCGAGAGCGAAAGGCTTCTGCTACTGCCGCAGACGCCGCCCGTCAGGAAATCGATCGAACACGATGGACGCGTGTTCAAGAATCGCCAGGTTGGATCACCATACGAGATCTCGGATCACGGTGGCCTCTAGGCGGGCCCGACCTCTGGCACCTGGCCCTGGCGAAGACGCTCCAGCAGGAGCGGCCTGAACTCCGGCTGCTCTCCTTTGATGTTCGCCTGGCGAAAGCAGCAGCGGGCGAGGGCCTGGCTCCCACTACCTCCACTTAAGCGACGTCACCTTCGGCTGCAGGAAATACAGGAGGTAGTCGGGCCCGCCGACCTTCGCGTCGGTGCCGCTCATGTTGAACCCGCCGAAGGGGTGGACGCCGACGAGGGCCCCGCTGGACTTCCGGTTGATGTAGAGGTTGCCGGCGTGGAACTCCGCCCGGGCGCGGGCGATCTTGGCCGGATTCTTCGTGAACACGGCTCCAGTCAGCCCGTACTCCGTCCCGTTGGCGATCGCCAGGGCGTCGTCGAAGTCGCGCGCCTTGATCACCGCCACCACCGGCCCGAAGATCTCCTCCTGGGCGATGCGCGCCCGTGGATCCACGTCCGCGAAGACCGTCGGCTGGATGTAGTGGCCGTTGCCGTCGGCCGGCTCTCCGCCCGCGGCCAGCCGGCCCTCCTGCCTGCCGATGTCGATGTAGCCCATGATGCTCTGGCGGGCGCGCTCGTTGATCACGGGGCCGGCGGGGTAGTTCTCCGCGGCGGGGCCGACCTCGAGGGCCCGCACCTGCTCGACGAAGGCGTCCAGGACATTGCGGTAGACGGGCGCGGTGACGACCAGCCGCGAACCGGCCGAGCACTTCTGCCCCTGGAAGCCGTAGCCCGACGCCACCGCCGCGCGCACCGCCTCGTCCAGGTCCGCCTCCTCGTCCACGATCACCGCGTTCTTGCCGCCCATCTCGCAGATGACGCGCTTCAGCCAGATCTGCCCCTCGCTCACCCTGGCCGCCTGCTGGTAAAGGCGAATTCCCACCTCTTTGCTGCCGGTGAAGGCGATCATGCGCACGCGCGGATGGAGCACCAGGGTGTCGCCGACCTCTCCGCCCGAGCCGGTGACGATGTTGAGCACCCCGGGGGGCAGGCCGGCTTCTTCCATCACCTCGGAGAAGACGTAGGCGTTGGCGGGGGAATCGCTGCTGGGCTTCATCACCACGGTGTTGCCGGCGGCGATCGCCCCGACAGCCATGCCCATCGGGATGGCGAGCGGAAAGTTCCAGGGCGGGATCACCGCGACGACGCCCAGCGGGATATAGGTGTAGTCCGTGTACTCCTGCGGGTGCGGGGCCATGGGCTGGCCGCGCGCATAGCGCAGCGCCTCGCGGGCGAAGTACTCCAGGTGGTCGACCGACTCCGCGACGTCGGCGTCGGCTTCCCCCCAGTTCTTTCCGACCTCGTAGACCTGCCAGGCCGCGGCGACGTAGCGGCGCCGGCGCAGGATGTCGGCGGCGCGCAGCAGCAGGGCGGCCCGCTCCTCCGCGTGGACCAGGCGCCACGACTGGAAGGCGCGCTCGGCCGCCTCGACCGCCCGCGCCACCTCTCGCGCGGAGGCCTTCTCCAGCACGGCGACGACCTCGTCCTGGTTGGAGGGGCTGCGGGAGTAGAATTTGTCGAAGGCGGTGACGCGCTCTCCGCCGATGACGAGGGGCAGCTTCTTACCGAGTTCCCGCTGCACCTGGGCCAGGGCCGCTTTCATCTGGCTGAGGCCGGTCTCGGTGGAGAAGTCGGTGAACGGCTCGTTGCGGAACTCCGGGAGTCCCACGGCGGCACCTCCAGCGGCAATCCGTCCCTATTATAATGAGGCCGGAGAGGTGCCGGAGCGGACGAACGGGGCTGCCTTGAAAGCAGCTAGGGCGGAAACGCTCTCGTGGGTTCGAATCCCACCCTCTCCGCCAGCCGTCTTTCGCCTGGGATGCGCCTCTCGGTCACCGTCATCCCCAACGCCCGTAGTCCGCGGGTTGAGCCCGTCTCGGGAGGGCACCTCCGGGTTGCTGTGCCCGCTCCGGCGCGCGAGGGGCGGGCCAACGCGGCGTTGATCGACATCCTGGCCAAGCACTTCGGAATTCCCCGGTCCGGGATTCGGATCGTGCGGGGCGCATCGAGCCGCCACAAAGTCGTTCAGCTCAAGGAATGACCGCGGCCGGCCTGCGCTGCACCATCCACAGGCCGAGGAGCACGAGTGCCCCGCCCGCGACGACCGGCGCAGTCAGACGCTCTCCCAGGACGATCACCGAAGACAGGACCCCGATGACAGGGACGAGGAACGCGAACGGCGTGGCGCGCACCGCGCCCACTCGGTGCACCCCTTCGTAGAAGAAGACGAAGGCCAGGACTGTGCCGAAGACCCCCAGGTAGAGCAGGCCCAGGTAGGCGGGAGGAGGCGACGCCAGCAGGGGACGCCAGCCCCGTTCCGCGATGGCGAACGGCAGCAGCAGCAGCGTGCCGCTGACCGTTGCGTACAGGGTAGCCAGCACCGGATTGTAGCGTGTCGTGGCCGCCTTCCCGACCAGAGAGTAGATCGCCCAGCAGAACGCGCCGAGAAAGAAAAGCAGATCCCCCAGGAGGCGCAGACGGCTCCCGTTTTCTCCGGGGCTCATCACCAGGATCAACCCGGCGAAGGCCACTCCGAGACCGAGGCGCCCCACCGGCTGATCCGCTCCCGCTGCACCGGCCAGGCGAGCGCCGCGGTCAAGATCGGCGCCAGACCCGGAACGATGATCGCCCCGTCGGAGGCCGGCGCGAGCTTGAGGCCATAGAGGAAGAGCACGTTGTAGGCCGCTACGGCCGTGCTGCCCATCGCCAGGATCAGAGGCAGGTCGGCTAGGCCGAGGCGGCGCGTGGCGGACCCTTTCGCCTGCGCCCACGCCCATAGAAGCGCCGAAGCCAGCGCGAAGCGGGTGGTGGCGAGGGTGAGGGGCGGAATCGCGTTGACCGCCAGTTTGGCCGCCACCCATGTGCCGCCAAAGAAGATGACCGAGAAGGTCAGCAGCACATACGCCGTTCGCGTCTGTGCATTCATCGACGGAGACGATGTCACGGAGCCCATTCTACCCCACCACGCCAGCGTGCCGCGGCGCATGTGACGATCTGACCGCGGCCCATCCGGGCAGGACTTGCCTCTTCTGCGCCCGAAGGACGAAGGGGTCTATCTGACTGCCGATCGTCGTAGGAGGCGTCGATGCAGAGGCTGTTGCTCCTGACCCTTGCCCTCGCGCTGCTTGTCGCCGTTGCAGGCGGGCCCGCGGCGGCCGCTCCCGAGGTCACGCTGGAGTTCTGGACCATCTCGCTGCAGCCGTTCTTCACCGACTACATCAACGGGATGATCGCGGCCTACGAACGGACCCACCCCGGGATCCGCATTCGCTGGGTGGACGTGCAGTTTGCGGCCATCGAACCGAAACTGCTGGCCTCCCTGGCCGGGGGCGTGGCGCCCGATGTCGTCAACCTGAACACCGAGATGGTCATCCGCCTGGCCGAGCAGGGCGTCCTGGTCGACATGGACGCGGCGGTGCCGGCGGCGGAGCGGCGACGCTACTTCGATGGCCTCTGGGCCTCCGCCCGCTTCCGCGGACGCACCTACGGCATCCCCTGGTATGTCGCGCCCAACGTGCTGGCGTACAACGCGGAGCTGTACAAGAAGGCCGGGCTGAACCCGCTCGACCCGCCCTCCACCGAAGATGAGGTCATCGCCCACGCCCGGACGATCAAAGATAAGACGCGCGTCTACGGGTTCATGCCGAACGTCGACGGCATCCGCATGCTGCACCGGTTCCAGGAGAACGGTCTGCCTATCCTCAGCGCGGACCGCAGGCGCGCCGTCTTCAACTCAGCGGCGCACGTGGCCTACCTGGAGCGGTACGTGCAGTTGTTCAAACAGGACTACTTCCCCGAAGACACGCTGCGCCGCGGCTTCCTCGGCGCGACGGAGCGCTATAGCGCCGGGCAACTGGGCATCCTGACGACCGGGCCGCAGTTCCTGCTGCGCGTAAAGCAGGACAACCCGGACGTGTACGCGCAGACCTTTATCGCGCCCTATCCGAAAGGAAAGGGCAACGTCATCCACCTGGCCACGATGACTGTCACGGTCCCCAAGGCCAGCAAGTACGTCAAGGAGGCGGTGGAGTTCGGCATCTACGTCACCAACGACGAGAACCAGCTGCAGTTCAGCAAGCAGGTGGTGATCCTGCCGTCGACGCGCGGCGCGGCGGCCAACCCCTTCTTCAGGCAGGGCGGAGCGTCGGCGGAGGATAAGGCCCGCAAGATCGCCGCGGCGGAACTGCCGTTCGCGCGGGACCTGACGGTGGTCGTGCCGCGCGCGTCCGACCTGTACAAAGTCTTCCGTGAGGCGATCGAGAGCGCGTTCTTCGGACAGCGGACGGCAAAGGAGGCTCTGGACTGGGCGGTCACCCAATGGAACGCCCGCCTGTAGAGTAGAAGGGAAGTTCGAGTGGGGCGACTGGCGCAGTTGCGGGGGAAGGAGTCACCTGTGCCGCTAGTACGGATTTCGGTCCGTAAGGGGCGCTCGCCCTCAGAGAAGCGCGCCTTGCTGGACGCGGTGCACTCGGCGCTCGTGGAGGCGTTTCACATCCCGGACTCCGACCGGAACCAGAGGCTCTCCGAGTACACGGCAGAGGAGTTTGAGACTCCGCCGGGGCGGACAGAATTGTACACGTTGGTAGAGATCACAGCGTTCCCAGGAAGATCGCCAGACGCAAAAGCAAATCTTTATGGTGCCCTGGTGAGGAATCTCTCGGCGCTGGGAACCCAGCCCGGCGACGTGCTCATCGTCATCTCCGAACCGTCCATGGAAAACTGGGGCCTCAGGGGGACTCCCGCCAGCAACGTTGACCTCGGATTCAAAGTGGAAGTCTGAACACGATCTCTGACTGGATCAGACGTTGTCGCGACCACACCTTCGACTGTTCGCCGGCCTCGCCCTCATTGCTCTATCAGCATATCCAGGACACGCTGGGACCTCGGCGGTTCCCGACGCCTGGGCGCCGCCGGCCGGGCGTCCGGTCGTCATCCCCCAGCCGCAGTCCCTCCGCTGGCTGGACGGCGCCTTCGCGCTCGCCGATCAGACCCGTATCGTCGTCGGGGATGAGGCTGCGCCTGAGGATCTCTACGCCGCGCGGGACCTGAACGAGGAGATCCGCGCGCGGACGGGGCGCGCGCTGCCGGTGGTGAAGGCCGCCGCGGTGAGCGAGCCCCGAGACGTGATCGTCGTCGGCGAACCGGGGTTGAACCGCTGGGCCGAGACCCTGGCCGGCCGGGAGGGGCTGCGCGTCTCCCCCGCGGACCCGGGGCCGGAGGGGTACGCGCTGAAGGTCGCGCCGGCCTACATCGTCGCCGCGGGCAGCGACCGCCGGGGCACCTATTACGCGGTGCAGACCCTGCGGCAGCTGCTGACGCGCGCGGGCGCCGGCTACGCCTTCCAGGGCGCCGAGGTCCGAGACTGGCCGGTGCACCGGGTGCGCGCCGTGCACATCCTGCTGGACAACGCCTCCGACGAGTTTCACGTCGCCCTGATTGACCGCATCCTCAGCAAGTTCAAGTTCAATACCATCGTGGCCGAGTCCGAGTACGTGCGCTGGGAGAGCGCGCGCAATCTCTGGCACCCCAGCGGGGCGACGAAGGAGGAGGTGCAGGCGCTGCTGCGGGCGGCGCGGGAGCATCACCTCGAGGTCATCCCCCTGATCCAGACGCTCGGCCACGCCGAGTGGCTGTACACCAACAACCAGAACCTGGACCTGCTGGAGATCCCTCCCGAGCAGAGCAACGCGCGCTACGTCTACAACCCGCTCAATCCCCGCGTCTACGAGGTGCTCCTCCCGATCCTCGATGAGGCGGTCAGACTCTTCCAGCCCCGCTATCTGCACATCGGACACGACGAGGTGCGCAATGTCGTCCCCTTCCCCTGGTCCGACGAGGGCAAGCGCCTCGGCTTCGGCGAGCTCTTCGTCCGCGACACGCTGAAACTGCACGAATTCCTCAAGGCCCGTCAGGTGGGAACGATGATGTGGGGCGACGTCCTGCTGACCAACGCATTCGCCCGAGAGATCGACCGCCTCCCCCGCGAGATCGTGATGGTGGACTGGCAGTACCAGGAGGCCAGCCGCTACCCCAGCCTGGCGCGCTTCGGGCAGTGGGGCTTCCCCACGATCGCGGCGACCTGGTGGAAGCCCAAAAACATCGCCGGGTTCGCGCAGGAAGGCGAACGCCAGCGGGTGCTGGGGATGCTGCGGACGACCTGGACCGGGCACTTCGCCAACCGCACCGTGCTGGAGCGGCAGTACCATCAGATCTACACCTACCTGACGGCCGCGGAGTCTTTTTGGAACCCGCGGGCGCAGCCGTCCGGGCGGCCCGCCGGCTACGATGCGGCGACGCGCTTCCGGCAGGAATGGCAGGTCCGGCCGGCGGCGGGGGGCCCTGTGCCGGGCTTTATCGTGGATCTGAGCGGCGCGGCCACCCGCAGCCACATCGACGAGAGCGGGCAGGGCTGGATCGGCAAGGGGCGCGAGTTTGATCTGCGGGCCCTCGCCCCGGGCAGGCGCCGGCTGGGCGGCATCCTCTTTGCGATCCTCGACCCCGCGAAGACCAAGGGCCGGTCCGTTCTGCTCCTGCGCGGCGCGCGGGAGGAGCTGCGCCGGCTGCCGGCGCGCGCCCGCGTCACCGTGGGCCAGCGTGCCGCAGTGATCGCAATTCTGCACGCCACGCCTTTCGCCGCCGGGAAATTCGGCGAAGAGATCGGATCGTACACGGTCCGTTACGAGGACGGTTCGCGGGAGACCATTCCGATTCTGTCCCGGCGCAACATCGGATCGTGGCTGGAAGAGCCCATCTCCATCGACCAGGAGATCGCCTGGTCGGGGCAGACGCTGTCCGGGCTGGAGGTGCGCCTGACCTTGCTGCGCTGGGTGAATCCGCACCCGCAGAAGGTCATCGCCGCCATCGAATTCGCCTCGAAGGGCACCGACGCGGCGCCCGCGATCTTTGCCGTGACGCTGCTCGCAGAGAAGGTCGACTGAGGGAGGGGGGCATGCGCCTAGAGGGTCGGGTGGTCGTCGAGGAATTCGAGCATGAGGCTCTAAAAGACAATCCCCTGGGCGACCCCGCGCGCCGCTCCATCCCCATCTACCTGCCCCCCGGGTACGAACGCAGCGGGCGCCGCTACCCGGTGATCTACTGGATCCACGGCTGGGGCGGCACGGGGCTGCAGGGGACCAACTACAGCCCCTGGATCCCGTCGCTGCCGGAACTCATCGACCGGGTGATTCAGGAGGGCGCCCCTCCGGCGCTGCTGGTGATGGCGGACGTGTTCACGGCGTACGGCCACAGCCAGTGTCTTAACTCCTCGGCCACGGGCCGCTACGAGGATGCCGTCAAGGAACTGGTCGCCTACGTGGACACGCATTACCGCACCATGGCCTCGCGCAACCACCGGGCGGTCAACGGGAAATCCAGCGGCGGCTACGGCGCGCTGGTGCTGGCGATGCGCAACCCCGGAGTGTTTGGAGCCCTCGCCTCCCACAGCGGGGATATGTACTTCGAGGCCTGCTACAAGGTGGACTTCTGGAAGGCCGCCGATGCCCTCCGCAAGCACGGCGGTCTGGATGGCTATCTGGCCGCGTGGCGCAAGGCGCCCAAGAAGATCGAGGAACTGACGCGGGCGATGATCACGGTGGTGGCGATGGCCATGGCCTACTCCCCCAACCCCGAGAGCCCGCACGGCTTCGACCTGCCCTTCGATCCGGAGACGGGCGAGGTGGACCACGCCGTCTGGACTCGCTGGCTGGAGTGGGATCCGGTGAATCTGGCCGAGCGGCACGCCGACGACCTGCGGGCGATGCGGCTGATCTACGTGGAGTGCGGCTCACGCGACCAGTACAACCTGCACCACGGCGCCCGGATCCTGCGCCGCCGGCTGGAGCGTCTGGGCATCCGGCACGAGTATGCGGAGTTTGACGACGACCACACCGCGGTCAACTACCGCTATGTCGAGTCGTTGCGGCGCCTATGCAACGTGCTCAAGGTGTAGCCGCCCAGGCCGCCGCCGCTCTCGCCCCGCGGCCGGCCATCCTGGGTCTCTCCCGGCGGCAGTGGCGGACGGCGCTGATCGCCTACCTTTTCCTGCTCCCGGCGCTGCTCCTGCTCGGTCTCTTCACCTTCTACCCGGTGGCCTTCGGCACGGCGCTGAGCCTCTACCAGTACAACCTGCGGACGCTGACGGGACAGGAGCCGCTGCGCTTCGTCGGCCTCGACCACTTCCGCGCCCTCTGGAGCGATCGCTTCTTCTGGATCGCCATCGGCAACTCGCTCAAGTACATCCTGGTGGTGCCGGTGCTGCAGTTCTGCTCCATCCTGCTGGCCGTGGCCGTCAACCGGCGGCTGCGCGGGATCACCTGGTTCCGCGCCGCCTACTACATCCCCGTCATCACCTCGATGGTCGTCGTCGGCCTGGTCTGGCGGTGGCTCTACGAGCAGGATGGGATCATCAACTACCTCCTGCTCACCGTCGGGCTGATCGAGCGGCCGATCTCCTGGCTGGGGAATCCGCGCCTGGCCCTCTACTCGGTGATGTTCGTCACCTTCTGGAAGGGGTTGGGCTACTATATGGTGATCTACCTGGCGGGGCTGCAGGCGATCTCGCCGGAGTACGAGGAGGCGGCGGTGATCGACGGCGCCGGGCGATGGCAGGTCTTCCGGCACGTCACACTGCCGCTGCTGCGGCCGTCCATCCTGGTGGCCTCGACGATCTCCACGATCGCCGCGCTGAAGATCTTCGAGGAAGTCTACGTGAT
>JACQGZ010000114.1 GCA_016199305.1 Armatimonadota bacterium
GCCGGCGTGGCCCCCCGCGAGATCGATACCTTCGTCACGGTCGCGGAGGATTTTCACGAGGGCACCAGCATCACCGACGAGTACACTCCAGACCAGCTGGGCGCGGTGCGCCGCCCCGTGCAGACGATCGCGGGAGACGGCCTCCAGGGCTTGGCCACCGCCTACATGCTCATCCGCTCGGGCCTGGCGGCGACGGCGGTCGTGGAGGCGCACAGCAAGGCCAGCAACATCGTCTACCACGAGCAGATCCTGGCCCTGGCCCTGGACCCCACCTTCGAGCGCCCCTGGCGCGTCAACCCGCACGCGGTGGCCGGCCTGGAGATGCGCCGCTACCTGCATGAGGGCGGCGTCGCCCCGGAGGTGCCGGCCCAGGTGGTCAGTAAGAATCGCCGCGCCGCCCTGGCCAATCCCTTCGCCGCCTACGGCGCGGACCTGGGGGTCGCCGAGGTGCTGGCCAGCGAACCGCTCGCCGAGCCGCTGCGGGATCTGGAGGTCAGCCGGTACGCCGATGGGGCGGTGGTGCTGGTCCTGGCATCGGCGGACCGCGCCGCCACCAGGGAGAGCCGCGCGGTGTGGATCCGCGGCATCGGGTGGGCCACCGACGAGCCGTCGCTGTCGGGACGCCCCTGGGCCCAGGCGGTCTATGCCCGGCTGGCCTGCGAGGCGGCGTACGGCCGGGCGGGGATCCGATCGCCCGCCGACGAGATCGACCTCTTCGAACTGGACGATACCTACGCCTACAAGGAACTCCAGCACCTGGAGGCCGCCCTCCATCTGGGGGTCGGGGAAGGGGCGCGGCTGACGGCGGCGGGGCGCACCGCCGCGGGCGGGGATCTGCCGGTCAACGTCTCCGGCGGCAACCTGGGGATGGGCTACGGCTACGACGCCTCGGCGCTCTTCCGGACGGCCGCGGCGGCGCACCAGGTGCGGGGCACGGCAGGGACGGCGCAACTCGAGGAGGTCCGCACGGCGCTCGTCGTCTCCTGGCGCGGCGTCCCTACGACCACGGGCGGGGCGGTGATCCTCGGTGCGGCCTAGCGTGCCGCGGGCGCGCCGGCGGGTGGCCGTGGTGGGGGCGGGCCTCTCGCTCTTCATGCGCCGTGCTTTGGAGACGGGCAAGGAGCTTTCCTACTACGCGGCCTCCGCCGCCCTGGAGTCCGCGGGGCTGCGGCGGCGCGATGTGCAGGCGGTCGTGATGGCGACGGCCCCCGACGCCTTCGATGGCATCCACATGAAAGGCGAGTACCTCTCCGACGGCGCCGGGGGCTGGCGGCGGCCGTACCTGCGCGCCTACGTGGGCGGGGGATCGGGCGTCTTTAGCATCATCTCCGGGTGGACCCTGGTGGCCTCCGGCCTCTTCGACGTCGTCCTGGTGGTGGCCGAGGAGAAGATGAGCCCCACCCAGCCGCATCCCCAGGCCGCCTTCATCAGTATCTTCGACCACACGATCGAGCGGCCGTTGGGGCCGAACCTGCTCTGGATCTTCGCCCTCGAGCAGAACCGCTACATGCACACCTACGGCATCCGCAACGAGGACATCGCGCGCGTCTCCGTCAAGAACAAGCGCAACGCCCTCGGCCACCCCGCCGCGCAGGTGGGGGCCGAGTTGACCGTCCAGGACGTCCTGGCCAGCGAGGTGGTGGCCTGGCCGGTCCACCGGCTGATGGTCAGCCCCATCTCTGATGGGGCGGCGGCGATCGTCCTGGCCGCCGAGGATGTTGCCAAGCGGATCAGCGCCCGCCCCGTCTGGGTGGAGGGGATCGGCTGGTCGCTGGACACCTCGTACTGGGGCAACCGGGACCTGGCGTACCCGCGCTACGTGGAGGACGCGGCCCGCATGGCCTACGCGATGGCGGGCATCACGGACCCCCGGAAGCAGATCCAGGTGGTCGAGCCGTACGACCCGTTCGCCTATAAGGAACTGCACCACCTCGAGGGGCTGCTCCTGGCCGACCGCGGCAAGGCGCCGGCGGATCTGGCCCGCGGCCGCTTCGACCGCGACGGCGAGCTCCCGTCCTGTCCTTCCGGCGGCCTGATGGGCGTGGGGAACCCGATCGCCGCGGCGGGACTGATGAAAATCTGCGAACTGTACTGGCAGCTGCGCGGCGAGGCGGGGCCGCGCCAGGTGGCCAACAGCCCCAAGCGCGGGTTGGCGCAGGCCTGGGGAGATCTCATGCAGATCGGTACCGTCGCCGTCCTGGGAGTGTAGCCGTGACGCGCCGGCAGCGTCCTCGCCGTCCCTCCGGGCCCGCCTCCACGACACGGTCGGGGGCAAAGAAGTCGGGGACCAGGAAGTCGGGGACCAGGAAGCCGGGGACCACGAAAAGGACGGAGGCCGCCCCACGCCTCATGCCCTCCTCCCGTCCCTTGAGGGGAACGCCGCTCCGGGACGCCGACCTCCAGGGCGGCAGGGTCAGTCTGGAGCACTGGCAGCCGGCGCTGGCCTACCGCTGGGATACGGGGGTGGCCATCGGGCGATTCCTCGAAGGACTGCACGAGGGCAGGATCCTGGGCGTGCGCTGCCACCGCTGCGGCCGAACCGTCACGCCACCGCGGGCCTTCTGCGAGTGGTGCTTCATCCCGATGGATGCGTGGGTGGACCTGAGCGACACGGGAACGGTCAACACCTTCTCGATCTGCTACATCACCTGGGACATGAAGC
>JACQGZ010000002.1 GCA_016199305.1 Armatimonadota bacterium
CAAGGCTAGGGATCACCGCGGCAACTCGGTCCGGACCGAGTGCAGAGTCGCACTCTCAGGTCGAGCGGGGGGCGCCAGTTTGAATTGACCCACTACCGATTCGTCTGTAACTGGAGTAATTCGGATGAGCAAGCCGACCACGTCGTTGTGCTGGCAGGGGGATACTGAAGTTTTTAGAATGGTCCAACGATGACCGTCCCGCCGTGGCTCGTCGCCGCCCTGATCGCGCTGGTGCTCACCAACGCCCTCACCCCGCCGCTGCGCCGCTTCGCCCGCCGCATCGGGGCGATCGACGCGCCCGGGGGCCGGCGCATCAACACCCGGCCGATGCCGCGTCTGGGCGGGATCGCCATCTACGCCGGGTTCGTCACCGCCCTCCTGGTGGCGATGGTCCTCACCCGCCCGGTCGAACTGGTGCGGACCGCCGAGGCCCTCTCGATTCAGATCACCCTCTCCCCGCGCACCGACCAGGGCGTCCTGGGCATCCTGCTCGGGGCGACCGTGCTCTTTCTGGCCGGCATCTGGGACGACGTGCGGGGGCTGAATCCGGCGGTGAAGTTCCTGGTGCAGCTGGCGGCCGCCGCCATCCTCATTCCCTTCGGGCTGACGACGCGCTTCCTCACCCACCCCCTCACCGGGGCAATCGTGCCGCTGGGGCCCTTCGGGGACCTGTTCACCGTCATCTGGGTAGTCGCCCTCGTGAACGCCACCAACTTCATCGACGGCGTGGACGGCCTGGCCTCGGGGATCGCGGCCATCGCGGCCACGACCCTCTTCCTCACCGCCGGCGTCAAGGCCGACGTCATTTCGATGGTGCTGGCGGCCTGCCTGGTGGGCAGCGCGCTGGGCTTCCTCCGCCACAACTTCAGCCCGGCGCGCATCATCATGGGGGATTCCGGCTCGATGTTCGTGGGCTACATCCTGGGCGGCATCTCGGTGATGGGGCTCTACAAGTCCTTCGCTGCCCTCTCCCTGATCGTGCCGATCCTGGCCCTGGCGGTGCCCATCGTGGACACCGCCTACGCCATCGTCCGCCGCTTCCGCAGCCGCAAGCCCATCTACCTGCCCGACCGCGGCCACCTGCACCACCGCCTGCTCGACCGGGGCCTTTCCCAGCGCCAGACCGTTCTGCTGCTGTACCTGGTCTCGGCCTTCTTCGGCGTCGGCGCCCTCGTCGTGGCCGGGGTCAACCGCACCGCGTCGATGATCACGTTGGGGATCATCGCCGCCATCCTGTACGTCGGCGCGCGCCGGATGGGCCTGCTCGATCGGAGGCCGGCGGCGCGCATGCCTGAGACACCGGCCCCGCGGGCATAGCATCTCCGGCATGGGCGAGCGCCTGCCGATCGCCACCATCTTTGGGACCCGCCCGGAGGCCGTGAAGATGGCCCCCGTCGTGGCGGCGCTGCGCGCCAGCGCGGACTTCCACCCCCTGGTGATCGTCACCGCGCAGCACCGCGAGATGCTCGATCAGGTCCTCGCGGTCTTCGACATCGTCCCCGACCGCGATCTGGACATCATGCTCCCCGAGCAGTCGCTGGCCGACATCACCACGCGGGCGCTGGCCGGCCTCTACCCGGCCCTCGGCGAACTGCGCCCGGCGATGGTGCTGGTGCAGGGAGATGCGCACACGACTTTCATCGGCGCCCTCGCCGCCTACTATCACCGCATCCCCGTGGGGCATGTGGAAGCGGGGCTCCGCACCGCGGACAAGTACCAGCCCTTCCCCGAGGAGCTCAACCGCCGGATGACCTCGGTGCTGGCCGACCTCCACTTCGCCCCCACGCCGGCAGCGCGGGCCAACCTGCTGCGCGAAGGCGTCCCCCCGGAGCGGGTCCTGGTCACCGGGAACACCGTCATCGACGCGCTCTCGGCGATCGTGGCGCGCGCGCCCGCGGACCTCCCCCCCGCGGTGCCCCCGTTGAACGGGCGGCGGATGGTGCTGGTGACCACGCACCGCCGCGAAAACTGGGGCGAGCCGCTGCGCCAGATCTACCTCGGCCTGCTCGACCTGCTGGAGCGCTTCCCCGACATCGAACTGGTCTTCTCCGTCCACCTCAACCCGGCGGTGCGCCGCGTCGTCTCCGCGGTCCTGGCCGGCCACCCCCGCGCCCACCTGATCGAGCCGCCGGAGTATGCCCCCTGGGTGCAGTTGATGCGGCAGGCCTATCTGATCCTCACCGACTCCGGGGGGATCCAGGAGGAGGCTCCGGCCCTGGGCAAGCCGGTGCTGGTGCTGCGCCGGGTGACGGAGCGCCCCGAGGGGGTGGAGGCCGGGACGGCCCTCCTGGTGGGGACCGACCGGCAGCGCATCGCGGCGGAGGCGGGCCGCCTGCTGGCCGACCCCGCCGCCTACCGGGCCATGGCGCACACCCGCAACCCCTACGGCGACGGCCGGGCGGCCGAACGAATCGTCGAGGCGCTCCGTTTCTTCTTTAAGAGACGGGCGGAGCGCCCGGAGGAGTTCGCCTAGGCGGCCTAGGCGCCCTCCGGGAGCCCCGCGCTCGTGGAGGCGGTATACTCAGGGGGCGGACGGGGTAAGAGCCGCTCCGGAGGGGAGACCCCGTGATGCGCCTGGTGGTCCTGATCGCCCTGGCGGTCCTGGCAGTGGCGCCGGTCATCCCGGCCGCCCCGGGTGGCGGGAGGGTGACGGACGTCAAGGCCACGCTCACCGGCGAGGTGCTCGAGGCTGGCCTCGTGCGCGTGGGCGAGCCGGTCCGCGACGGCGATGCCCTCGTCTACGTGCGCACGCTGGTGGGGCGGGGGGTAGCCGCCCGGGCGCCTCACGATGGCGTCGTGCTGGAAGTCCTCGTTCGCCCCGGCCAGAGGATCACAGAGAAGGGCACGGTCGTCGTCCGGCTCAGTCCCCGGTAAGCGGTAACGGCGCCGTAACAACCTGTCCCGGCGACGGCGCGGGACGTAGGGGGGAGGGCGCCTCTCCCCGAAGTGTCTTGGTGGGTCGTGGATCCCTCATCACAGGCCCCGGTGTTGCCTGGAACCTCAAACGCTGTTGTGAACCTCAGAGGGGAGCGATGAGCGTGGCGCGGTTGGTGCGTGTCTTGGTGGTGGTGGTCCTGGCTGTGGGGGTGATTCTGCCGCAGAGTCTGGTCGGCAGCGCGCAGGAAGGCGTGCCGCCGATCATGCCGCTGGGCGAGATCAAACCCGGGATGCGGGGCGTCGGGCGGACGACCGTGAAGGGTCAGACCCCCAGCGAATTCAACTTCGAAGTGGTCGCCATTCTCAAGGGCGGCGGCGGGATCATCAACGTGAAGCACCTGATCCTCATCCGCACGTTCGGGCCGCTGATGGACCAGACGGGTGGGACGGCCGCCGGCATGTCCGGCAGCCCGCTCTTCATCAACGGGAAGCTCATCGGCGCCAACAGCGCCTCGTATCGAGGGCAGACGCGCAAAGACTTGAGCCTGGCGACGCCGATCGAAGAGATGCTGCCGCTGCTGGATCATCCGTCGGCGACCGCTCAGCCTCCCACTCCCCGTCCCACCGTGTACATGCCGACCGCGCCGCTGGCCATAGATGGGATCCCCATCCGGCACGTGATCGTCGTGCGCAGTCCCGGTGAGGCGCCGCAGGCGCAGCAGCCCGGCACCCTGGCGTTCCTACCGGCGTCAGCGGTCTCCCGCGTCACCGGCCTCAGCCCGCGGGCGTATGGCATGCTGCGCCGCGTCATGAAGACGGAC
>JACQGZ010000121.1 GCA_016199305.1 Armatimonadota bacterium
CCGATCGGCACGGTGCGCTCACGGCTGAGCCGGGCCCGCGAGGCGCTCCGCCCTCACCTCACGGATCTGGCCCCGGCGTCTACCCTGACGGAGGAAGGATCATGACGGTTCACCCTCTCACAGAAGTACTCTCCGGCTACCTGGACGGACAGGCCGGCGCCGACGAACGGCGCCAGGTGGAGGCGCACCTCGCCGAGTGCGCGACCTGCCGGCAGACCCTGGCGGCGCTGCGGCAGACCGTCGCCCTGGTGCAGGGGCTTGACCCCGTCGCCGCCCCCGCGGGATTCCGCGCGGCGCTGCGCACGCGCCTCTTCGATGAGCGCGCTCCGGTGGGCGTGCGCCGCAGTCTGCCCCGCGGGTGGATGGAGGCTCTGCGCCGCCCCACCTGGCGGACGGCGCTGGCCGCGGCCGCGGTGGCGCTGATCGCTCTCTTCTCCGTGAACCTGCTCGGGCAGTTCGCCCTCGAGAGTCGGCGGGATCAATTCGCCGCCCGGGATGCGGGCGAGCCGGCGGCGTCCCGCGCCGTGGAAGCGGTGGAGGGAACCCGCTCCGTCGGCGGGATTCAGTCCGTGGGCACGGCCGCCCCGCAGGCCCAGGCGCCCGCGGCGCCGGGGGTCAGCCGGATGCCCCTGGGGCGGCAGATCATCCGCACCGCCACCCTGGAGGTGGAGGTCGTCGCCTTCGAGGATGGCTCCAAGGCCCTGGTGCGGATCGCCGAGGCGGCCGGCGGTTTCGTCTCCGACTCGAACGTCTCCCAGGAGGAACCGCCACGCGGCACTTTCATCTTGCGCGTGCCGGCCTTCCGCTTCGCCGAGGTGCTGGAGCAGATCGACGCGCTGGGCAAGGTCACCGGGCGCCACGTACGCGGCGAGGACGTCACCGAGGAGTTTGTGGACCTGCGCGCGCGCATCCGCAACCTGGAGCATCACGAGCGGCAGCTCATCACCTTTATGGAGCGGGCGACGCGGGTGGCCGACCTCCTGGCGATCGAGCAGGAACTCTCCCGCGTGCGGGGCGAGATCGAGCAATTGACCGGCCGCCTGCGCTTCCTGGGCAACCGCGTGCAGATGTCCACCATCCAGGTGACGTTGCGGCAGAAGGGCAAGCAGGGCGGCGCGATGTTCTGGGACTTCGGCGCCTCCCTGATCAAGGTCCGGGCGGCCTTCCTGGGCACGGTGCGCCAGCTGCTGGCCGGCGCCGAGCGGCTGGTCGTCCTGGCGAGCGCCCTGATCCCGCTGGCGCTGCTCATCGTGGCCGGCTGGTGGTTCATCCGCCGGTTCGTCCGCCGCGGGGCCGGCGCCCTCTAGAATCATCACGCCCGCAGGGCGAGAGGGCATTCAGGCCGCGGACCGAACCTAACAGCGTGCGGCGGATCATCCCGGGGATCGTGGCGGTCATCCTGGCCGTCATGGTCCCCCCGGCGTTTTCCCAGGTCGACTTCCTCTTCCCGCACGGCTTCGCCTCGGGGGACGTGACCGCGACATCGGCGGTGCTGTGGACCCACCGCCCTCCGCCGCTGGAGGTAGCCGTCGAAGTCTCGACCGATCCCCGGTTCGGATCCCTGGTCTATGCCGCGGAGGCCACGCCGGCTGCTGAGCGCGGGGGCATGCTGAAGTTCCCCGTCTCGGGATTGCGGCCGGCCACGCGGTACTACTACCGGTTCCAGGTGGGGGGCGTTGTCTACTCGGAAACCGGCACCTTCGTCACGGCCCCGGCCGCCGAGGCCCGGGCGGACCTCCGCCTGATCTTCTCCGGCGATGCTGACGGGACGCACACGGGCAAGGCCCCATTCTTCTCCTTCGCCCTGCTGGAGACCGTGGCGATGGAGGAGCCGGACACCTTCCTCCTCATCGGCGACACCATCTACGCCGACTCCCCGCTGGCGTCCCGCGCGGCGCGGACCCTGGCCGAATATCGGGCGAAACATCTGGAAACGCGGTCGATCCCCGCGCTGCAGCGGTTGCTGCGGCGGACGCCGGTCATCGCGATCTGGGACGACCATGAGGTGCAAAACGACTTCGACCGGGAGACCGTCGACCCGGGACGATTCGCCGCCGGCCATCAGGCCTTCGTCGAGGCCTGGCCCATCGCCGAGCAGCCGGAGGGTCGTCTGTACCGGACGTTCCGCTGGGGGAGGGAGGTGGAGATCTTCGTGCTGGATCTCCGCTCCTACCGCACCAGGCAGGTCAGCAAGACGCCGGCCTGCATGAATCCGCCCGGCAGCCGCCGGCCCGATCTGGCGCCGACGCTTCCGCAGAACCTGCGCTCCATCTTCGCGCTGATCTCCTCCCAACTGGCTCTGCCGGTGCCCGCCGCCTGCCTGCAGGCGCTGGCCGATCCCGACCGCACCCTCCTCGGCGCCGTGCAGAAGGCCTGGCTGAAGGAGCGCTTGGCGCGCAGCGAGGCCACCTGGAAGTTCATCATCTCCGAGGTCCCGATGCAGGAGTTCTTTGCGCAGCCCTACGACCGGTGGGAGGGGTATGCCGCGGAACGGACCGAGATCCTGCGCTTCATCCGCACCAGCGCCATCAGGAATGTGGTCTGGCTCAGCGCCGACATGCATGCGGTGCTGGTGAACGACGTCCGCCTCTCCACCTTCGCCCCGGGCGAGCCGACCGGGATGAAGGAGGTCGTGGCCGGCCCCATCGCCACCGCGCCCTTCGCCCGCGAGCTCGAACTCTTCTTCGGACCGGCCGTCGCCCCGGCGTTCGCGGCCTTCGTCCTCTCCCCACTGCCCCAGGGCCTGGGGGCGGCATGCGCCGTGCTCGATCGCCCGACCTATGCGCTGGTGGAGGTGAGCAGCGGCGCCCGCACCGTCACCATCACCCCCAAGGATGGGGCCGGCCGCCCCGTCTGCCGAGCGCCTCTCGTCCTGACAGCCGCACCGTAGCGCTCTACTTTCACCGGCCTGTCACCCGGGCGCGCAGGGTGTTGCCCAGGTGCGTCACTAGTGTTACACTGATCATAGGGGTGAGAAGCGATGCCTGCTCGCAATCCGCGGGTCAACGTTGTGCTGGAGAAGCCCCTCTACGAGGCGGCAAGGCGGCTGGCCAGGCGCGACGGCATGTCGGTCTCGTCTAAAGTCCGCGACCTGGTCCGGGAGGCCCTGGAAGCGGAGGAGGACATCGTCCTGGTTGCGTGGGCGGAGCGGCGGGAACCGACCTTCGAGCCGACCCGGGCGCTGACCCACCAGCAGGTCTGGCGGCGGACGCGGGCCCGCGCCTCGCGTGGGTAGGCCGCCTGATGGAAGAAGCCACCGACTCGCCTATCACCCCGCTGTCGCCCATGAAGATCTTCCTCGGATCCCCGCCAATCTTCGAATGCGGATCGCTCAGGCGATCGAAAGGCGTCTGGAAACGGCGCCAGAGCGTTACGGCGCGCCGCTCCGTGGGACGCTGCGAGGGTACCGGAAGCTCAGGGCGGGGGATTACCGCGTTGTCTTCCGGATTACCGCGGACGAAGTAGCGGTCCTAGCCATCCGGCACCGCCGGGACGTCTACGGCGCAGCCGAGCGGCGATCCTGACAGCCGTTGTTATACTGAAGCCTGGGGTCTCGCCCGTGCCGAGAAAACTCGTCCTGCTCGACACCAACGGCCTCGTCTACCGCGCCTTCTTCGCCCTGCCGTACTTCACGACCGTTGACGGCCGGCCCACGAATGCCGTCTACGGGTTCACCAGCATGCTCCTCAAGGTCCTCGAGGAGGAGGCGCCCGACTACATCGCGGCCGCGTTCGACAAACCCGTCCCCACCTTCCGCCACAAGGCCTACGAAGGCTACAAGGCCCAACGGGAGCGGATGCCCGACGACCTGCGCCCCCAATTTACACTGAGCCGCGAGGTCCTGGAGGCTTTCCAGATCCCGATGTACGGGGTGGACGGCTACGAGGCCGAGGACGTCATCGCCGCGATCGCCCGCCGGGCCGCGGAGGAGGGCTTTGAGGTCACCATCGTCAGCGGGGACCTCGATCTGCTGCAGATCGTTCGGCCCGGCATCAGGGTGATGATCACCAGCCGCGGCGTCACCGAGACGACGGTGTACGACGAGGAGGCGGTGCGGCGGCGCTTCGGCTTCGCCCCGCCCCAGTTGCCCGACTACAAGGCGCTGAAAGGGGACACGACCGACAATATCCCCGGGGTCCCCGGTATTGGAGAAAAGACCGCCAGCGCCCTGGTCGCCCAGTTCAGCACCGTGGACGCCCTGCTGGATCGCCTGGCGGAGGCGCCGCCAAAACTGCGCCAGCGGCTCGCCGAGCATGCCGGGCAGATCCGGCAGAGCAAGCACCTGGCCACCGTGGTCGATGCCCCAGTCGAGTGGAGCTGGGAGGAGCTGCGCCGCCGGTCTCCGGATCAGGACCGCCTCGACAGTCTCTTCCGCACCCTGGAGTTTAAGACCCTGCTGGAGCGGCTGGGGGCCGTCCCCGCGGAGACGCCGCCGGAGGGTGACTACCGGCAGGTCGAGACGGTGGAGCAGCTGCTGGCGGAGGTGTCGGGGCGCAGCCCGGTAGGCGTACGGCTGGCCCGCGCGCCGGGTCACCCGCTGGCCGCGCCCGTCGTGGGCGTCGCACTGGCGGCCGACGGGGGGCGCACCCGCTACCTGCCGCTGGATGGCGGCATCCCGGAGCCGCTGGCGGTCTGGTTCGCGGAGGGCACGATCACCAAGGTGAGCGGGGACGTGAAGGGAGACCACCACGCGCTGGCGCGGCTTGGCATCGCCCCGGGCGGGTGGGACTTCGACGTGGCGATCGCGGCCTATCTGCTCAATCCGGGCAAGCGGACGCACACGCTGGAGACCGCGGCCTGGGAGTACCTGAACTGGCGGCTGGGCGAGGACGATGAGGACGGCGCCCTGCCCCTCGACGCCGCGGTGGACGCCGGCCGGGCGGCCGACGCGCTCATCCGCCTCTATCCGATCCTGCAGACCCGCATGCGGGAGCGGGAGGTCGCCGAGCTATTTGAGCGGATCGAGATGCCGCTGGCGGTGGTCCTGGCGGAGATGGAGCGCGCCGGGGTGCGGGTGGATGTGTCCTACCTGCGCCGTGTCGATGAGGAACTGACGCGGCGGATCGACGAGTTGGCCGCAGAGATCCATCGCCTCGCCGGGACCGAGTTCAACATCGGCAGCCCGAAGCAGCTGGCCTTCATCCTGTTCGACAAGCTGCAGCTGCCGGCGCTGAAGAAGACCAAGACGGGACTCTCCACCGACCAGGAGGTCCTGGAGTATCTGGCCGGGCAGCACGAGATCGCCGCCAAGATCGTCGAGCACCGGGAACTGGTGAAGTTGAAAAACACCTACGTGGACGTGCTGCCCCGTCTGGCCGACCCGCAGACCGGGCGGGTGCACACCACTTTCAACCAGACGCTGGCGGCCACCGGCCGGCTCTCCAGCATCGAGCCCAACCTGCAGAACGTCCCCGTGCGCACAGAGGTGGGGCGGCAGATCCGCCGCGCCATCATCCCGGGGGAGGGGGCCGTCCTGTTGGGGATCGACTATTCCCAGATCGACCTGCGCGTCCTGGCCCACATCACGGAGGATCCCACGTTGATGGACGCCTTCGCCCGCGACGACGACGTGCACGCGGTGACGGCGGCGGAGGTCTTCAACGTCGCGCGCGACCGGGTGACGCCCGAACTGCGGCGGCGCGCGAAGGTCATCGTCTTCGGCGTGGCCTACGGGATGAGCGAGTTCGGGCTGGCCGCCCAGCTGGGCATCAGCAAGACGGAGGCGAAGGCCGCGATCGAGCGCTACTACGCCCGCTATCCAAAGGTGCGCGAATACATGCTGCGGGTGGTCGAGCAGGCGCGCCGCGACGGGTACGTCACCACCCTGCTCAACCGGCGCCGCTATCTCACCGACCTGTTCAGTCGCAACCGGGCGGTGCGGGAAGCCGCGGAGCGCACCGCCATCAACACGCCGATTCAGGGCTCCAGCGCCGACATCATCAAGAAGGCGATGATCGAGATCGCCCGCGACGTCCTGTCGCGCTGGCCGCAGGTGCGGATGACCCTGCAGATCCACGATGAACTGCTCTTTGAGGTGCCGCCTGCGCAACTGGCCGGCGCTGCGCGCGCCATCCAGGACGTGATGGAGGCCACCTACCCGCTCAAGGTTCCCCTGCGCACCGACGCCAAGGCAGGACCCACGTGGGCCGACTGCGAGCCGCTCCCGGCCGCCGGGGCCGCGCCCTCCCGCGGCGGCTCACCCGCCACCCGCGCGGGGGCCGCCGCTACGAACTGAATGGCCCGCCTGTTCGGGCTGACCGGCGGCCTGGCCAGTGGGAAGAGCGCCGTCGCCGCGATCCTGCGCGACCTGGGCGCCGCGGTGGTCAGCGCGGATGCGATCGCCCGCGAGATCGTCGAGCCCGGGTCCGAGGCTCTGCGTGAGATCGTGGAGGCCTTTGGCGCCGAGGTCGTGGGTCCGGACGGCCGCCTGGACCGGGCCCGCCTGGCCGCCCTCATCTTCGCCGACCCCGCCGCCCGCGCCCGGCTGAACGCGATTACCCATCCCCGCATCCGGGAGCGGATGCGGCGCGAGGTGGAGCGGCTGCAGCGGACGCTCCCGCCGCAGGCGGTCATCATCCTCGACATCCCCCTTTTGCTGGACACCGCTCCCCGCGACACCTTCCCCCTGGATGGGGTAATCGTGGTGGCCGTGGACAAGGCCACGCAGTTGGACCGGCTGCGGCGGCGCGACGGGCTGAGCGACGAGGAGGCCCGCCGCCGCCTCCGCGTCCAGCGCCCCCTCCGCGAGAAGGTGGCCGAGGCGGACTGGCTGATCGACAACAGCGGCACCCCCGACGAGACCCGCCGTCAGGTCGAAGCATTCTGGCGGCGCCTCATCGCCTAGAACGCAGGCCACCCTCCGTCGGAACCTCCCACCGCGCCCATCCGTAGGAGTATTGCAGGCCATTTTCCTGGGGTTTACAGGGCTGTTTCAGGGGTAACACTGACCTGAAACGTGATTTCCTGATCTGTCCGGGCCTGTGAGGAGGACATGCAATTGTGTGGGCATCGAGGTGATCGTGGGAGGCCGACAGTTCAAATCCGTCCGGCCCGACCATCGAGGATTAAGGCATAGCAAGCAGCCGCCGGGTCGAACGTGGGAACCGACCCGGGTTTTCGGTTTTGTGTGCCTATAGTGTGCCGCTGATCTAAGCTGCCATGCGAGAATTCTCCCGGCTTCTGGTGGCCGAGGATGTTCTGGCCTGGCTCCAGAGCACCTGCCTTCTCTAAGCCGAGGGTCAGGGGTTCGAATCCTCTCGCCTCCACCACCTGATATTCGCTCCGCGTCAGCTTTTCCCAGGACGGAGGCCCTCTCATCCTCTTTCGAAACAGTCATTTGCAGTAGGAACCCAGTGGCCATTCCGCAGAATAGAAGAGCACTTTTCGGACGCCGGGGTGATGAACATGGCAAAGTTTCTAGTCCTGTGGACACTCGAGCAGAGCCTTCTCTCCGCGCAGATGGCAAAGGCTGTGGGCCGAATGCCAGAGTACGGGGAGAAGCTCGCCGCTGAAGGGAAGGTGCTCGCCCGCTACCACATTGTCGGCGGGCACGGAGGAGCCTGGATCTACGACGTTGATTCCAATGAAGAGCTCGACACGCTGCTGGCCAAAGCCCCGGTGTTCAACTTCGCCCGTTATGACGTGCGTGTCCTGGCAGAGATGGCTGCGCCTCCCATGGTCGGATAGGCGGCGGCCGGGGCGAAGGGAGGTACCGCAGGAGTCCGCGTGGCCATCGAGAACTAGTCCTCTGCACCTTCCGGATGGGCCTTATTAACGTACCACCAGCCGGGCCACGCCTGCTCCAGGCGTGCCGGATTTTTTTTCCCCCTGCGGTATTAGCAGGCTAATTGCACGGGAGGGGACGCTCATGCGACCGATTCCACGCCGCCGCAGGCAGGCGGCTGGCCTTTTCCGGCGGGCTGTCCTCGGCCTTCTAGTCACCGCGCTCCTCGCCACGCCGGCGGCGCTGGCTGCGCCGGCAGCCCGCGGGGGCACGCTCGTGGTGCGCACCTTTGGCGACCCGGGCATGCTGAATGGCGGCATCACCACGGCGTCCGTGACGCACGCCGTCGCCGACTCCATCTTCAACGGCCTAGTGCAACTGGATGCGCAGTTCAGGGTTGCCCCTGACCTGGCCGAGCGCTGGTCGATCTCACCCGATAACCGGACCTACACCTTCACGCTGGCCCGCAACGTCCGCTGGCATGACGGGCGGCCCTTCACGTCGGCTGACGTGAAGTTCACCTATGGGCAGATCCTGCTGAAGTACCATGCGCGCACCCGCGCCGGACTGGAAGGAGTGCTGGAGGCCGTGGAGGCGCCCGACCCCACGACGGTCGTCTTCCGCTTCCGGGGCCCCTTTGGTGCCTTCCTCCAGCGCGCCGATGTGACGGAGGCGCCCATCCTGCCGCGGCATCTATATGAGGGCACGGACATCTTGCAGAATCCCGCGAACGCCAATCCCGTCGGGACCGGGCCGTTCAAGTTCAAGGAGTGGGTCCGCGGGTCCCAAGTCGTCCTGGTCAAGAACGAACGCTATTTCAAGCGGGGCCTCCCCATGATCGATCAGGTGGTCTTTCGCGTCCTCCCGGAGCCGGGGCTGGCGGTCATCGCGCTCGAACGCGGCGAGGTGGACTTCATGGACAGCGTGCCCGCAGCGGACGTGGAGCGCCTGCGCGGCTCTCCAGGCATCCGGCTGGCCCCCACGCTGGCAGGCCCCGGCGGGTCCTTTTGCATCTCCACGCTCATCCCCAACCTGACCCGGCCCCCGCTGGATAACCTGAAGGTCCGCCAGGCCATCTCCCACGCGATCAACCGGGACTTCATCGTTCTGGCCGTCCTGGGCGGGCTAGGCCGGGTGGCGACGGCGCCGATCTCCCGGGGGATCACCTGGGCGGCCCATCCCGCCCTGCCGCAGTACCGGTACAATCCCGACCGGGCCAACGCGCTGCTCGATGAGGCCGGATTGCCCAGAGG
>JACQGZ010000122.1 GCA_016199305.1 Armatimonadota bacterium
GAGAGGTGGTGGACGCCACGCCATTCCACCGTCCGCCGGCGCCGCTGCGTGTGGCCATCACCGCGCGCGGCGAGGACGCCGCAGAGGATGACCAGGGGTGGGTGGAGGGCTGGGTGGAGCCGGTCGAGCCCGACGAACCGCTCTCCGGCGCCTTTCCGGTGCGGCTCGACGTGGTGAACTTCCCGCTGGTGCGGGAGAGCCTCCGCGCCGGCGCGATCATCCCCGTCGAACTGTGCGCCATCGCCCACGAGGCCAGCCTCTATCCGGACGCGGCGGCCTACGACCGCACCCGGCAGACGCAGTACCGTCCGCCGATCCGGTCGGTGGTCTCGGCGGCCCACTTCGGCGCCGACCGGTCGGATGGAGAGCCGGAGGCCACCGCGCTCATCACGGGGATCATCGCGGAGGCCCGGCTGCTGACCAACCGGGTCACCGAGGCGCCCTACTGGCAGGTGCAGGTGGCGAGCGAAAAGGTGGGCGTGACGGTGCTGGCGGACCGGGAGACGTTGCCGGTCGAGCCGCAGCGGGGCCATGTCCTGGCCGCCTCCTGCTGGATGATCGGCAGGGCGGTCCTCACTGCCCCTGAATGAGCGTCTCGTCCACCCGCCGGTAGGCGAAGAGCTCCTCCGGCCGGAACCACAGCGCGATCTCGGCGGCCGCCTCCTCGACGGTGCCGGAGGCGTGGACCAGGTTGCGGACGGGACGCCGCTGCAGGTTGGCCACCGTCGGCGAGTCGATGGAGAGATCGCCGCGGATGGTGCCCGGTGCCGCGCGGAACGGCAGCGTGTCGCCCACGATCTTGCGCACGGTCCCCACCGCCTGAATGCCCTCCAGGACGAAGGCCACGACCGGGCTGCTCGCCACGTAGTCGATCAGCCAGCCGCGCACCGCCCGGCCGATGGCCAGCGGATCGTCACTGCCGGTCTGTCCGTTGACGTCCAGGCCGGCCGCCGCGAACGCTTCCTTGGTCTTGCCGCCGATCGTGCGCAGGAAGGTTTCGTCGTTGGGATAGTGCCGCTCCAGGAACTCCGGCCGCGCCCAGACCATCTTCATTCCTACGATGCGTAGGCCGGCGCGTTCGAAGCGGCCGAGGATCTCACCGACCAGGCTGCGCTGGATCCCGTCGGGCTTGATGAAGACCAGGGTGCGCTCATGCCGGACGTCGTGCATGCCTTCGCCTCCTGCGCTGGCCATCGGGTTGTCGTGCGGACGCGGCCACCGGTTCAGGATGATACGGCAGATCCTCTGGCCCATACACTTCGCCACCGGGGGGATGCGTTTCCCTGCATCCACAATTCACGCATCGACGTATCGTCGTTTCCTGAAGTGTCGATGTCAAGCAGACATCAGTGACCCACGAGGAGAAGTGCATCCGCCCGCGGAATGAGAGGACGGCCCCCGTGAAGACGCCCAGTCAGGCCCTGTTTGTGCGGCGCCTGCTGCGCTGGTACCGGCGGCAGGGACGGTCCCTCCCCTGGCGGCGCACCGCCGATCCCTACCGCATCCTCGTCTCCGAGGTGATGCTCCAGCAGACCCAGGTGGACCGGGTCCTGCCCAAGTACCGTGAGTTTCTCCGGCGCTACCCCTCGATCGAGGCTCTCGCTCGCGCGCGGGTCGGCGAGGTGCGGGAGGTCTGGTATCCGTTGGGGTACAACGTCCGGCCGGTGCGGCTCTGGGGGATCGCCAACGAGGTGGTGCGCCGCCACGAGGGGCGGGTCCCGGCGGAGCGCGCCGCCCTCCTGGGGCTGAAGGGGATCGGGCCCTACACGGCCGGCGCCGTGCGGGCCTTCGCGTTTCGCCGGCGCGCGGCGGTCGTGGACACCAACGTACGCCGGGTGCTGCAACGGGTCTTCTTCGGCCGCGCCCGGCCCGATCGCCAGGTGTGGGCGCTGGCGGAGCGGCTGCTGCCGCGCCACCCCTACGATTTCAATCAGGCGCTGATGGACTTCGGGGCGCTGGTGTGCACGGCCCGGGCTCCGGCGTGCGCCCGCTGCCCCATGGCGAGCCTCTGCCGCAGTTACGACCGCTTCGGCCGCGGGCCGGCCGGCGTGCGCGCCGTGCGGGCGGTCCGCCCCGAGCGAGCGCGTCCCGCCGCCGCCCCCGCCCCCGGTCGCCGCGCGGTCTGACCCCGACCCCGCCGCGCCATCCACGGCGGCGCCCCCCGGTACTTCGCTGAAGGGCAGAACCGGTTCAGAGGGCAGGCCGGACAGCGTGGGCTGCGCGCGGTGCAGACCTCCCGCCCGAAGAAGATCAGCCGCAGGGAAAGGGCCGACCACGCGCGGCGCGGGATGAGGAGCATCAGGTCCTGCTCGATCCGCTCGGGCTCGTCCGATCCGGTCAGAGCGAGGCGCTGGCTGAGCCGCCGGACATGGGTGTCGACAACTACGCCGGGAGTGCCGTAGAAGCCGCCGAGAATGACGTTGGCGGTCTTGCGGCCCACGCCGTCAAGGGTGAGCAGGTCCTCCATGGTCCGCGGCACCTCGCCGCCAAACCGCTCGACCAGCGTGCGGCTCGCCCCGATGATCGCCTTCGTCTTCTGCCGGAAGAATCCCGTGGGCCGGATGAGCGCCTCCAGGTCTCGCGGCCGGGCGGCGGCGAAGTCGCGCGCGGTGCGGTAGCGGGCGAAGAGGACGGGGGTGACCCGGTTGACCATCGCGTCGGTGCACTGCGCCGAGAGGATGGTGGCGACGAGCAGCTGAAAGGCGTTCTCGTGGTGCAGCGGCACCCGGGCGTCGGGGTAGCGGCGCTTCAGCGCGGCGACGATCTGTCCGGCGCGCCGCCGCGCGGCGCCGATCGACTCACCCGTAGGGAGCCGGACAGTCGGTGTGGACACGACGTTATCGTACAACTAACAGACCGGGCCTGCAGTCGGGCCCGGTCTGTTGATGGTACTGCGCTGGTCTTGGCGCGGCCTCGACCGTCGAACCGGAGACCGCGTTATGGGGTTACGCTGTTTTTCGCGTTAATCCGGCCGTACGTCCAGTTCGTCCCCGTGCCGGCGATGGGATCCGCTTCCGTCTCCACGCGGCTGCGCACGCAGGCATTGTCACCGCTGGCGCACAGTGCCGACGACCAGACCAGCCCGGCGACACCGGCGACGTGCGGCGAGGCCATTGAGGTGCCGCTGATCGTCCCGTACTTCACGCCCGTCCCCCAGATCCTGTTCCGGTGGTCCGGGGCGGTAGAGAGGATATCCTCCCCGGGCGCGGCCACATCGACCCAGGAGCCGAAGTTGGAGAAACTGGCCTTCGCGTCAGTGTCCGTGGTCGCGGCGACGGCGATGACGTTCGCATAGAAGGCCGGATAGGAGGGGCTGCTGCTGCCGCTGTTGCCCGCCGCGGCGACGAGCACGACACCCTTCCCCCAGGCGTAGTTCACGGCGGCCTCGACGGTGCTGGACCCGCCCGAGCCCCCCAGGCTCATGTTGATCGCGTGCGCGCCGTTGTCCGCCGCCCAGGTGATGCCGCTGGCGACCCACGACCAGGACCCACTGCCGTTGTCGGCCAGGACCTTCACGTTGTACAGAACGCAGCCCTGGCAGGTCCCGGCGACGCCGAGGCCGTTGTTTGAGACCGCCGCGGCGCTGCCGGCGACGTGAGTACCATGACCGTACCGGTCATCGACCGTGCGGCTCGTCGTGAAGTTCACGTTCTTGGTGATCTTGCTGGCGAGATCCTCGTGGCTCTGGTCGATGCCGGTGTCGAGGATGGCGATGTTCACGGTGCTGCTGCCCGTGGTGAGGTCCCAGGCCTCGGGCGCGTCGATGTCGGCATCGGCGGTCCCGCCGGTCTGCCCGGTGTTGTGGTACTGCCACTGCTCGCCGACGCGAGGGTCGTTGGGTAGGGCGAAGGCATGCCAAACGCCGTTGACCTCTGCGAATTCCACCGACAGGTTGGCCCGATACCCTGCCACGCGCGCCCGCTCCTGGCCGGCCGGTACCCGCACCACCTGGACGCCGATGCCGGCGATGGTCCGCTGCACCTGGCCGCCGTTGCGGCGGTGGGCGTCGGCGATCGAGGCCGCCGCTGTCCCCGGCTTGAATTTCACTAGGAGTTCGCCGGGAGCGAATTCTTGATCCGGCTGGGCGCTGACCGAGGGCTGGCCCACGTGCACGAGACTGGCGGCCAGCATGAACACGACGAGCAGACGAACGGACGTTCGGGCTGTCTCCTGCCATCTGCCGAGGAAGGGCATGGACTCCACTCCTGTGCGAATTGGATATTTGCTCTGATCCGATCGGGCTGTCGAAAGTTCTCGTACAGGAAACGTCGAACTGTTTCCCCTGAAGTATTAGTCTTGGAAGAACTTTCCTCCTTCTAGTGGTGAGTGGATTTTGGAATTTTCGGCAATGAAGATTTGGGGAGGTTATGTGGAAGTATGATCGATGATCCTCTGGACGCAGCAAAAAAAAGGATGGCGCAGGAAGCGATAGACCTCCTCGCCATTCCTCCTGGCGATGACCTTTTCTACCTGCTCTCTTACTCGCCCCATCTTGATGAGCGTCCCTGCTACCTTTTCCTGACCCAGGAGGACGCGCTGTTTCTGGTGCCGGAGTTGAACGCCACCGCCGCGGCGCCACACGTGCCCTTCCCCACGCTCACCTACACAGACGCCGACGGTCCCGAGGCCGCGCTGCGGGAAGTGCAAACCCGGCTGGGGCGGCCCCGGCAGATCGCCGCGGGCGACACCATGCGCGCCGATGCCCTGCTGCTCCTGCAGGAGCGGTGGCCGGAGGCGCGGTTCGTCCCCGGCGCGCGGGTGATGGCGCCGGTGCGCATGATCAAGACGGCGGAGGAGATCATGGCGCTGCGCCGCGCCGCCGCGACCGCCGATGTCGCCGTGCGGACGGTCTTCGACACGGCCCGCCCGGGTCAGAGCGAGCGGGAGGTGGCGCGTATCGCCGAGGAGGCCTTCCGCGCCCAGGGTGTCCAGGAGGTCCCGTCTGCGATCGCCGCTTCCGGACCGAACTCGGCCTACCCCCATCACCAGACCTCAGACCGCCTGTTGGCGGCGGGAGAACCGCTCCTGCTGGATGTGGGCGGCCGGCTGGACGGATATATGTCGGACATCACCCGCATGGCGTTTCTAGGCGAGCCCGCCACGCGTTACCGCGAGGTGCACGCGATCGTAGAGGAAGCCGTGACCGTCGCGCTGGGGGTCATCCGCCCGGGGACGCCGATCCGTGAGGTCGATCGCGCCGCGCGGGGGGTGATCGAGCGGGCCGGGTACGGGGCGCATTTCACCCATCGCACCGGGCACGGCATCGGGGTCACGGGACACGAGCCGCCCTCAATCACCCACACGAACGATCTGCCGCTGGCGGTGGGGATGGCTTTCAGCGTCGAGCCGGGAATCTATCTGGTCGGGGAGTTCGGGGTGCGGCTGGAGGAGATTGTCGTGGTCACGGAGCGCGGCGGCGAGCGCCTCAGCGCCCTGGGACGCGAGGTGCAGGTGATCTGACGTGGCGTCTGACGCTGTCGGCCTCCTGCGGCGCGTGCCGCTCTTCGCCGGCCTCGGGGACGAGATGCTGGCCGGGCTGGCCGCCCGGCTGCGCCGCCGCACCTTCCGCCGCGGGACGATGATCTTCCACAAAGACCAGGCGGGCGACGCCCTGCATATCATCGAGTCGGGGCGGGTGCGCTTCTTCCTTCCGGCAGAGGCGGGCGACGAACTAACGATCGAGGTGGCCGGGCCGGGAGAGGTCTTCGGCGAACTCGCGCTGCTGGACGGGCAGCCTCGGTCGGCGAGTGCCGAGGCGCTGGACGATACCGTCACGCAGGTCCTCGGGCGCGAGGAATTTCAGACGTACCTGACGGCCTCTCCGGAACTGGCGGCCGCGCTGATCGGCCTGCTCAGCACGCGCCTGCGCCACGTCACCGATTATGCGGAGAGTCTGGCCTTCCTGGACGTGCACGCCCGCGTGGCCCGCGCCCTCCTAGAACTAGCCGGCCGGTACGGTGTCCGGGGGGACGGCATCACCATCGACCTGGACCTGACCCAGACCGACCTGGCCACGATGGTCGGGGCCACGCGCGAACGGGTCAACCGGGCTCTCGCCGCCTTCCGCGAGCAGGGGCTCGTGGAATTGCGCGGGAGACAGATCGTCCTGCGCGACCCCGACCGTCTGCGCCAGCGTATCTACTAGGCCTTCGACGGGTGCGCCGTGCGGGGGAGCGCCGCCGCTGCACCTCGGGGCGCTGCGAGCCGCAGACGCACCCGTCCCAGGAACCCCTTCAGTCCGACTCCTCCCGCCGGCCGGTTCCCCTCGGCCAGTCGGGCCAGCCGGTCCGCTTCGGCCTCCCGCAGCAGGCCGGCCTGACGTTCTCGTGCTCGAAGCTCATTGACCGTTAGCTGCAGCATGGTCCACACCTCCTGATGCGCCCACCGTGCTGCAGGAGTGGGGCCCGAGGATCGGGTCCACACGACTACCGGAACTTGACGATCTTCTTGGCGGCCAGCAGGACGATCTTCTTGTTGGCGGCCAACTTGACGAACTTCCTGCCCGCCTCGTCCGTGATGCACGCCCTGGGCTGGAGCCCACAGTTCGCCGCGCCTGCGTAGGCCACGGCCGGAAGCCACCACAGCAGGGCCAGGAGGAACGCGCCCAGCCCCACCACGACCACGAGCTTGCTGCGGTGCCGCATCTCAGTCCCTCCTTTCATCAACCGACGTGCCTCGAGGGTACGCCACTGGCGGCTCCGCGCCGATGGCCGGGATCACAGCGGCCGTGTGAAAGGCGGCACAGGAGGAGGCGC
>JACQGZ010000012.1 GCA_016199305.1 Armatimonadota bacterium
CGGGGGCCGTCGTAGAACTCGGGCCGCTGCAGCGAGAGGTCGAGCGGCTGGACGATGGGGGCGTTGGCCGAGGCCCGCCACCCCTTCTCCCGCTGCATCTCCTCGTTGGTGTGCGCCACCAGCGAGACGGTGCGTGAGAGCAGGAAGACCCCCTTGATCAGTTCCGTGTCGAACCCCATGTCCATGCAGATTGCGCCCATCGCCCCCGGACCGTTGAGGTAAATTTGTCTCCCCCAGAACTCTTCGGTGGCCGCCTCGATGGCCCTGGCCATGGCCACGTGGGGACCCGAGACCCCGTACTGATCCGAGAGGTCGAGCAGGCGGGCGGTGCGGGGATCGCGGATGTGCTGGGCGTGGTGGAAACCCGGCAGTCGCCGCCCCTCCTTCCGCGCCTCCCCCGCGATTCTGCGCGCGGTCTCCGCGAGGCTCAGCCTCTCCCGCTGCATCTGCTCGACCGCCTCTTTGAACAGTTCGGCGGGGCGGTCGGCCGTTCCGTGCACCGTGCCGATGGCCAGCATCCCTCCGGCGACCCCCACGTGCAGCGGGACGCCGCCGGAGGCGACGAAGCGGCAGGCCGCCGAGGAGGGGGAGAAGGCGTGCTCGGCCAGGCTGACCAGGAGGGCGTCCAGCATGCGCGCGTGGGACTCGGACGGCAGTTCCCCGCGCCAGACGAGATAGGCCATCTCGGTGAAGGAGAGGTGGCCCACCAGGTCGTTCAGATCGTATCCGCGCACCACGATCCGGTCCTTGGTCTTGTAACTGATGGCCGTCCGCCAGTGGAACGGCTCGCGCTCCGCCTTGACCGCCTCCGCGTCCATGCCCTACCTCCTCACCGCGACCGCGTCTTCCGCCTTCAGGTAGACTCCCTCAGGATCCAGCTCCTCACGGAGCTGCCGCAGATCGTCCGTCCGCGGAGGCGCCACCACCTGGATCTCCGCCGCCACCTCCGGACGGAACCCGGTCTGCGCCAGCACCTCCTCCACCGTGACCTGCGGCATCAACCCGGTGACGCGCAGGGCGCTGGTCGCCGGATCGTTCTCCAGGATGGCCAGGTCGGTCACCACGGTCACTGCAAAATCGGGGCTCAACCCGGCCCGCTCGCGGCCGCCGGGCCCGTCCAGGAAGCCGGGGCTGGTGATGTAGTCGCAGCGCTCGGGGAAACGCCGCCGCTCGTGCGGCGTGAGGATGAGGAGACGCCGGCAGTGCGAGGCCATGTCGTTGCCGCCGCCGCTGCCGGGTAGCCGGCGTCGTTGGCCGCCGGGGCGGCCCACCCACGTCGAGTTGATGTTGGCGTACCGGTCGATCTGGGCCCCGCCGATCATGCCGACGTCGATCAGCCCGCGCTGCAGGAGCGTGCCCAGGACCTCGCGCAGGGTGCCCAGCTTGACCGCCCGGTGCATCACCTTGGGGTCGGACACGGAGATCGGCGTGCGGCGGACCTGGGGGGCGATCACACCGCTCTCGATGATCATCGCCAGGCTGGGGGCATGCGTCCGCTGGGCCAGCGTCGTCGCCAGAAAGGGCAGCCCGGTGCCGACGAAGACCACGTCCCCGTCGCGCAGGCGCCGGGCCGCTTCGATCACCATCAATTCCTGGCGGGTGTGGTGGGGCGGCGGGGCGACGTCCGCGCTCATCACAGCACCTCCGCCATCGCCCGGCGCAGCGCCGCGAGCCGGTCGGGGCCCGCCGCGATCCGCAGGGACTCCTCGAAGGTGGCGCACCCCCAGACGTAGCGCTGCAGGTACTCGTCGATCGCCGGAGGCCCCGCCTTGGCGGCTTCCTGGTACGCGCCGACATGGTCGGCATCGTAGTCGTAGTAGCCGTAGGTGGAGGTGGGATAGGCGCCGTAGGGTTGCACGACGACGGCGTCGACGTGCAGGAAGGGTATCGTCGTCCGCTCGGGATGGGCGCGGGTCTCGTCCGTGGAGATCAGTTCCTCGCAGCTGACGATGACGCGGTGGGAGGCGCGGATCATCTCCGGCTCGTGCGTGGCGAATCCTTCGATGATGATGTTGCCGAGGGGGTCGGCCCGCTGCACGTGCACGATGGAGACGTCCGGCTGAAGCGCGGGCACGAGCACGACCCGTTCTCCCGGGTGCCAGGGGTTGTCCACGACGACGGCC
>JACQGZ010000120.1 GCA_016199305.1 Armatimonadota bacterium
CCCCGCTCGCTGGCCCAGCGGATCGGGGCGTGGCTGGGGCTGGCCCAGGCCCAGGCGCACGAGCCCGCGCGATGACACGGCGCCCCTCCGGGCGGGCGCACCCCCAGTTCGGCCCCCATCCTCGTCACCGCCTCGGCCGGGCGCAGCTGCCCGAGCCTAAGGCCACCAGGACCCCGCCGGCGCGGCGTTCCTCGCGCGCCGGGCGGCGCTCCCGGCCCGCAGGGCGTCGCGGATGGCGGTTGGGGTTCGGCAGGCCGGCGCGGGCCGCGGGGGGCCACGATCAGGTCACGGCGCGCCGGGCCGCCCACGCCGTCGTAGACCTGGAACGCAACGTCCGCTTCAGGATCACCTTCCTGTACGTCGCCCTCCTCGCCGGTCTTGCCGTGCTGGCCGGCCGGCTCATCTCCCTCCAGGGCACCCAGGCGGAGCACCTGCGCAGCCTCGCCGTCAGCCAGCAGTTGGGCGCCGTCGTCCTCCCGTCTCACCGCGGCCGCATCTTCGACCGTCTGGGCCGCCCGCTGGCGTCGAACCTGGAGACCGAGTCGGTCTACGCGGTGCCCCGGGCGATCCGGGATCCGCGCGCCTTTGCCCGCGCGGTCGCGCCGGCGCTGCAGATGGATCCCCTCGTGATCGAACGGCGGCTGGAGCCGCACCTCTACTTCGTCTGGCTGAGGCGCAAGGTGAGCCCGCAGACCGCGGAGGCGCTGCGGGCGCTGGGGCTGGAGGGACAGCTGGGGTTCGTGACCGAGGAGCGGCGCGCCTATCCCAACGGGTCGCTGGCGGCCCATCTGCTGGGGTTTGTGGGGATCGACAACCAGGGGCTGGCCGGGGTGGAACTGGGCTACGACGACATCCTGCAGGGGCGGGCCGGCAAGGCGGTCGCCGGGCGGGACGCGATCGGCCGCTCGCGCCCCGATACGCAGCGTCTGGCCGCGGCCCCGGCGGACGGCGCCGATCTGGTGCTGACGATCGACCAGGTCATTCAACATCTCACCGAGCGGGCGCTGCAGCGCGCGGTGGACGAGACCGGGGCGGTGCGCGGGATGGCGCTGGTGATGGATCCCCGCAGCGGCGAGATGCTGGCGATGGCGGCCGCCCCCACCTTCGCGCCGGGGGCGTTCGACCGGGTGGGGCCGCAGCGCTGGGCCAACCGTCCGATCGGCGAGGTCTTCGAACCGGGATCCACCTTCAAGCTGGTGACGGTCGCCGCCGCCCTGGACTCGGGGCGCGTGGGCCGCAGCGACCGCTTCGGGTGCCCGCCCTACCTGCAGGTGGGCCGCCACCGCATCCGCGACGTCCACCGCTCCTGTGAGACCACGCAGAGCCTCGAGGAGATCCTGCGCCGCTCCTCCAACGTCGGCGCGGCTCAGGTGGCCCAGCGGCTGGGGAAGGAGGTCTTCTACCAGTACATCCGCCGCTTTGGCTTCGGGGCGGCGACCGGGATCGATCTGCCGGGAGAGTCCGGCGGCATCGTGAACCCGCCCGCCGAGTGGCTGGGGCCCGGGTTGCAGACGATCGGCTTCGGCCAGGGGATCTCGGCGACCGCCCTGCAGATGCTGACCGCCGCCTCGGCGCTGGCCAACGACGGGGTGCTGGTGCGGCCGCATGTGATGCGCATGGTCCGCGATCGGGAGGGCCGGCTGTTGCGCGCCGCCGCGCCGGGGGAGGGGCGCCGTGTCGTCTCCTCGGCGACCGCGGCCGCGCTGATGCGCATGATGGTGCAGGCGGTGGAGGACGGCACCGGGAGGCAGGCGGCGCTCCCGGGCTATGTCGTGGCGGGCAAGACCGGCACGGCGCAGAAGCCCGGCCCCGATGGCGGCTACCTCGCGGGGCGCTATGTGGCCTCCTTCGTCGGCTTTGCGCCCGTGCCCCATCCCCGGCTGGCCATCCTGATCGTGCTGGACGAACCGAAGGGCGCTTACTTCGGCGGGACGGTGGCGGCGCCGGTCTTCCGCGAGATCGCCGGGCGGGCGCTGTGGTACCTTCGGGTTCCCCCCTCGGCCGCGCTCGACCTTGGGCCGCCGCCGGCGCCCCAGCCTCCCTGATCGCCTAGTCGATCGCCCCTCCGGGCATACTCCCGTGGTGAGCCCCATGACGCACCCTGCGCCGCGTCCCGCGCGGTCGGGCGACGGCCAGGCCTGGCGCGCGGTCCTGGAGGTCGCGGCCTTTGCGATCGCCGCGGCGGTGCTGCTGGCCGGGCCGAGGATCGGGACGCTCGGGCAGGCGCTGGCGCGCCTCCAGGCGCCGTACTCTGTCGCTCAGCCTGAAGGCCGGAAGCCGCTTCCGGCGGCCGGTGTACGGAAGGCACCCGCTGCGAAGGCGCCGTCCCGGGCAGCATCTCCAGCGCCTGCACAGTCTGTGCTTATCCCTGACGCTCCCGTCTCAGGCGCGACCCGGCCGAAGTCCCGCGGAGAGAGGGCCACACGGCGCACCGGCGGGGCGCCCCCGGCTGCGGCCGCCACGCCCTCGGCGGCGGCAAGAATCCAGCACTTCTACAACCTGATGGACAATGGGATCGCCCTCTACCGCGCCGGGTGGTACGGTCCCGCGCTGGCCCGGTTCCGCCAGGCCGCCGCCGTGATGCCCGATTCGCCGTACGCCCACCTGTGGTGGGGCCGCGCCGCGGTCCAGGCGCAGCGCGCCGACGAGGCCCGGGGGGCGCTCGAGCGCGCCATCGCCCTGGCGCCGGGCACCGAGGTGGCACGCCAGGCGCAGGCCCTCCTCCAGCAGCTGGACTGAGCCGAAGCCCCGGGGATGTAGGATAGATCTGCCGGTCGCCGGCCGAGCGTCTGGTCGGCCGCCGGGCGGTTGAAGCGAATGGGATCTCCCCTGCACATCCGTCGGACGAGGTTTCTCCTCGCCCTCCTGGCGCTCATCGTCGCGGGCGCGCTCGGGGCGTCCCTGTGGTATGTGCGGGGCGTCGGCATCCGGCCGCAGATACCCCAACAGGCCGGATTCCAATGGGAGATCCGGGCCGCCATGCCGCGCCCGCGCACGGAGGTGGCCGCCGCGGCCTTGGGAGGAAAGGTCTACGTCATCGGCGGCTTTGACGGGTTCGCGCGGACGACCGCGACCGTACAGGTGTATGATCCGGACACCGAGACCTGGACCGAGGCGCCGCCGCTGCCGCGATCGGTCCACCACGCGATGGCTGCGGCGCTCGGTGATCGTCTGTATCTGGTGGGAGGACTGATCGGGCCGCGCCTCACGCCGACCGATCGCGCGTTTGCCTTCGACGGAACCTCGTGGGTGGCCATCGCCCCCCTCCCGGAGCCGCTGGGCGCGAGCGGTATCGCCGTGCTCGAGGGGCGGTTGCACGTGCTCGGAGGGAAGGGGTCCCAGGGGGACGTCGCGGCGCACTACGTGTACGATCCGGGGCGCGATGCCTGGGAGCGCCGCGCCCCGCTGCCGGCGGCGCGCGATCACCTCGCCGCGGCGGTCCTCGACGGCCGGCTCTACGCTATCGGCGGCCGGCTGGAGGGCGCCATCTCCCGCAACCTGGGGCGGGTCGACGTCTACGATCCCCGCGCCG
>JACQGZ010000118.1 GCA_016199305.1 Armatimonadota bacterium
CAGTGGAAGCGTCTTACAGCCTCAGGGTGATGCCACCGTGAGTCATGCCTCGTATCAGACGATACGATCCTGGCGCAGCGCAGCGATGGCCGCCGCGTCATAACCGAGTTCTCTGAGAATGGCTTCGGTATGCTCGCCCAGCAGCGGCGGCGGCCGGCGGATCGATCCGGGGGTCTCGGTCAGCCGGACCGGCAGACCGGTCTGGCGCAGACGGCCGACGCGGGGATGCTTTACCTCCACGACCATCCCGCGGTGCCGTACCTGGGGGTCGGCGAAGAGGTCGCTCAGCAGATAGATCGGGCCGTTGGGCACTCCGGCGTCATCCAGCAAGGCACGCCAGTGCGCCGTCGGCCAGGTGGCAAAAAGAAGCTGCAGGGCCCCCACCAGGGCGTCGCGGTGCTTGACCCGATCAGGGTTCGTGCGGAAGCGGGCATCCGCCGCCAGATCCGCGCGGCCGAGCGCGGCGCAGAACCGCTCCCAGATCGCCTCGCTGCCGACGGCCACGTTCAGGTAGCCGTCCGCGGTGCGAAAGGCCTGATAGGGGACGATCGAGGGATGGGCGCTGCCCAGCCGGCTGGGATTCTCCCCGGTGGCGAAATACGCCCCGGCCTGGGAGGTGAGCCAGGCGATCTGCCCGTCGAGCATCGCCGCGTCCACCCACTGGCCCGATCCCGTGCGGTCGCGCACCCGTAGCGCCGCGAGGATGCCGAAGGCCGCGAACATGCCGGCGCAGATGTCGGTGATGGCCACGCCCACCTTCACCGGCGCTCCCTCCTCCTCGCCGGTCATACCCATCAATCCGCCCATCCCCTGGAGGATCAGGTCGTAGGCCACGCGCTCCCGCAGCGGGCCATCCTGGCCGAACCCCGAGATCGACGCGTAGACCAGCCGCGGGTAGCGCGTGTGCACCTCCGTGTACCCGAAGCCAAGCCGGTCCATGATGCCCGGCCGGAAGTTCTCCACGAGAACGTCCGCGCGGCCCAGCAACCGATGGAGGATCGCCTGCCCCCGTTCATCCTTGAGGTTGAGCGTCAGGCTCTCCTTGTTCCGGTTGACGCTCAGGAAATACGCGGACTCCCCCTCCACAAACGGCGGCCCCCACCCTCGTGTATCGTCACCACCCCCCGGGGTTTCAACCTAGATCACCCGCGCGCCCATGTCGCCGAGCATGAGGGTGCAGTAGGGGCCGGCGAGGGCGCGGGTCAGATCGATGACGAGGAGGTCGCCCAGAGGCAGGACACGTGCTGGCGGGGGAGGCTTCACCTCAGAGGTAAGGGGCCACCGACATCCCGATCAGCGTGAAGATCAGCACGTACGCGGTCCGGTACAGGGCCTTCTCCAGCTTGCCCGCGAGGCGTTGCATCTCGGCCGCCTGCGCCGCCGTGGGCGCCCCACCGGAGACGGCGATCTCCCGGCCGAGGGCCCCCATCTTCTCGGTGGCCGGGCGCGAGACAAAGAACCCCTCACCGAAAGCCAGCAGGCCGGCCAGCCCACCGATCGTGAACGCCAGCCCGGTGGGCGTGGCGATCCAGGCCGACTGAAATCCGCCCAAGTCCCGCCAGTACAGCAGGATCCCCGAGAGCGTGACGAGGCCGCCGGCCGCCGTCATGGCGGTGGGGAACGGGGGGCCCGTCATGTGCTGCATCACCTTTCCCCCGTCCGGGCCGAGTGCTTTGATCCGAGGGAGAAGGAACAGAGCGAAGTAGAAGATCGTCCCGACCCAGAAGACACCAGAGAAGATGTGCACCAACCGCAGGAAAGCCATGTACAGGTCCATCGCTGCCTCCCATCGCCGGGGTGCGCCGATCAGTATATGTCGGAGACGGCACCGTGCGTTGTTGGCTGCGGCAGGGCACCATCCCTCCAGGAGCGAACCCTCCCCGGGACCGGAGGACCCACGCTCCGGCCGATCTCGCACATGGACCTGATCATCCGCAGCGCCACCCTCCAGGGGCGGGAGGGCCGGCACGACATCGGCATCCGCGGTGACCGCATCGCCGCTATCGCCCCAGGGCTTCCCGAACGCGCCGCGCGCGAGATCGACGCGGCCGGGGACCTGGTCACGCCCGCGCTGGTGGAGATCCATATCCACCTCGACGCCGTCCTCACCGTCGGGGACCCCCGCCACAACCGCAGCGGCTCGCTCTTCGAGGGGATCGAGATCTGGGGCGAGCGCGTGAAGTCCCTCACCCACGAGGACGTGAAGCGGCGCGCCACCACGGCGCTGAAGTGGATGCTGGCGCACGGGGTCACCTATGTACGCACGCACGTCGACGTGTGCGATCCGACGCTGACGGCCCTGCAGGCGTTGCTGGAGGTCCGGGAGGAGGTCGCCGAGGTCATCACCCTGCAGATCGTCGCCTTCCCCCAGCAGGGCATCTACTCGTTCCCCGACGGGGAGGCGCTGATGGCGCGCGCCGTGGAGATGGGCGTCGATGTGATCGGCGGCATCCCCCACTACGAGTGGACGCGGGAGTACGGCGAGCGGGACGTCCGCACCGCGCTGCGCCTGGCGGCGGAGTACGACCGGCTCGCCGACCTGCACTGCGACGAGACCGACGACGACCAGTCCCGCTTCCTGGAACTGGTGGCCGCGGAGACGATCCGCCTGGGGTTGCAGGGGCGCGTCACCGCCAGCCACACCACGGCGATGCACTCCTACAACAATGCCTACGCCTACCGGCTGATCCGGTGGATGCGGCACGCCGGCGTGCACGTCATCACGAACCCGCTGGACAACGCGGTGCTGCAGGGACGCTTCGACGCCTATCCCATCCGCCGCGGGTTCACCCGGGTGAAGGAGTTGCTGGCCAACGGCATCAACGTCTGCATCGGCCACGACTCGATCATGGATCCCTGGTACCCGTTGGGCGTCGGCGACCCGCTGCAGGCCTGCTTCGTCATGGTGCACTACGGCCACATGTCCGGGCGGGACGAACTGGAGACGATGCTCGACCTGGTGACGACCCGCGCGGCGGCCTGCTTCGGCGCGGAGGAGTACGGGCTGGAGGAAGGCAAGCGCGCCGACCTGGTGCTCTTCGATGCGCCCACCGCGGTGGACGCGGTGCGCACCCTGGCCGCCCGCCGCGCCGTCGTCTCCCGTGGGCGCGTCGTCGCCGAGACGCGGCCCGCCCGCTCCACGGTACGCTGGCAGGGACGGGAGGAGGAGGTCCGCTTCCTCATCTGATGCGCCGCGCCTTCGCCGACCTGGGCTCCTGGACCGCCTTCGCCCTCTTCGCCCTCGGGGTGTGGGAGGTGGCCTCCCGGCTGTACGCGGCGCCGTACCTCCTGCCGGCGCCCTCGCAGATCGTGCGCGCCCTCGCCGAGGACTCCCGGTTGGTGCTGTACTACGCCGGCGTGACTACCCAGGAAACGGTGCTGGGCTTCCTGTTCGGATCCGCTATCGCGCTGGCGGCGGCGATGCTGTTCGTCTGGCTGCCCCGCTTCCTGGAAGACTTCCTCTACCGCATCGTGGTCACGCTCAACAGCACGCCCTTCGTCGCGCTGGCCTCGCTGATCGTGGTGTGGTTCGGGTTGGAGATCAGGAGCAAGGTGATCGTGGCGGGGCTGTACACCTTCTTCGCCGTCCTCTACCACACGCACAAGGAGTTCATCTCGGTGGACCCGATGCGGGAACACCTGATGGACATCTACAACGCCACCTGGCTGCAGCGGATGCTGCTGCTGAAGTTGCCCTCGGCGCTGCCGATCATCTTCACCAGTCTCAAAGGCGGGGTGATGGCCGCGGTGAACGGGGCCATCGTGGGGGAACTCTTCGGCGCCTTCGAGGGGCTCGGCTACATGATCCTGGACTCGCGCTATGTGGGGAACACGGTGCGGGTCTTCCTGGCCGCGGTCTTCTGCACGCTGATCGGCTGGGTGCTGCTCGGCCTGGTCACGGTGGCCGAGCGATTGCTGCTGCCCTGGCATGTGAGCCTGGCACGGGAGAGGTCGTGAGACCACAACACACAGGGGGTGGGAGATGAGACGTGTCGGAATCCGCGTCCTGGTCCTGGGGATCGCCCTGGCGCTGCTGGCGTCCACGGGCGTGACCGCCCAGGGCCCCAAGGTCTCGATCATCGAGGCCTGGTTCATTCACAATGAGTCGATGGGCGACCCGGTCGCCGTGGAGAAGGGGTTCTTCGGGAACCTCCGGGTGCAGGTGATCGGCGGCGGGCCGGGGCTCTCCCCCATCGACCGCGTCATGGCGAAGGCGCGCGCCGGCGAGATCGTGCTCGGCGTGGACTACCCATACAACCTCGCGGAGGCGCGGGCGAAGCAGAACCTCCCGCTCGTCGTCGTCGCGCACGACTTTCAGAAGACCGCGGTGCACCTGCTCTCCTGGGAGCCGCTGAAGTCGCCGCGGGACGTCGTGGGCACCGTGGCCACCTGGATCGGGTACGACAAGCCGATCAAGTCCCTGATTGGATCGGACTGGTCGAGCCGGATCAGGATCGTCAACCAGCAGGGCGACCCGGCGACGATCGGCACCTGGATGCAGAAACGGTACAAGTACGCCCACGCGATGGGCTACAACGAGGTGCTCGTGGCCAAGCGGGTGGTGAAGGAGAAGTATTACGTCTACTCCTTCGCCAACGACTTCGGGATGACGTGGCCGGAGAACGTCCTCTTCACCACCGAGGACATCATCAAGAAGTATCCACAGGTGATCCAGCAGTTCCTCACCGGGCACTACAAGGGGTTGCAGTACGCCCTCACCCACCGGGACGAGGCGGCCACCATCCTCCTCAAGTACAACAAGAACTTGGACAAGGCGCATGAACTGGCGGGCATGAACTTCCTCCAGTCGATCATCGTCACGGACGCCACGAAGAAGAACGGCCTTGGCTACGTCGATGCGGCCGCCTGGGACAAGATGGGTCAGGAGCTCGCCCGCGCAGGACTGCTGAAGAGCGCGAATGTGAAAGGTGCCTACACAACACAGTTTCCGAGTGGTGTGAAGCCGTAAAGGGCAATGGGGTGGGGCGCGGACGGGTCGAAGAAC
>JACQGZ010000119.1 GCA_016199305.1 Armatimonadota bacterium
TCCAGCACCCGCTCCACCCGCGCGCCGTACCTCCGCCGCAGCCTCGGGTGGGTCAGGAGCACCGCCGGCCGCGCCTCGGGCAGACGCCGGCGCACCTCCCATCCCAGCAGATCGAGGATCCCGGTTCCGATGCGAATGGGGTACGATCGCTCCTCGAGATGCACCGTCACCGTCTCGGAGGATCGCGCCGCGAGCGCGGCCACCACCTCGTCCGCCAGTTCCTCCGCAGGGCGGGCGGCGTCCAGGAGCAGGTCCGCTTCGGCGTAGCGGGAGGCCCGCTCGGTCTGGAGCGTGGCCATCCGCGCGGCGGGGTCGGGGGCCAGGAGCGGTCGCCCCCCGCCGTCGGATCCCACGCGCGCCGCCAGGGCCTCCGGCGCCGCCGCGAGCGAGACGATGAGGCCGTGCCGCCGCAGCGCCGCCATGTTCCCCGGATGCAGCACCACCCCGCCGCCGGTGGCGACCACCGCGGGACGCGTCGCGGCCGCCACGCGCACCACCGCCCGCTCGATCCGCCGAAAGGCCTCCTCCCCGTCGCGGGCAAACAGATCCTCCACGGACCTGCCCGTGCGCTGCGCGATCATCGCGTCGGTGTCCAGCAGCGGCCAGCCCAGCCACTCCGCGACGCGGCGGCCCACGGTGCTCTTCCCGGACCCCGGCATCCCGATCAGGACGACGTTGCGCATCATCACATCTCGCGCAGCCGCTGCACGTAGGCGTCGTAGGCGGCGCGGATGTCCACCAGCGCGTCGCCGCCGAACTTCTCCAGAAAGGCGTCCGCCAGCACGAAGGCCACCATCGCCTCGCCGATGACGCCGGCCGCGGGCACCGCGCAGACGTCGCTGCGCACCACCGCGGCCTCCACGGGCTCTTTCGTCACCAGATCCACCGACCGCAGCGGCGTCCGCAGCGTGGAGAGTGGCTTCATCGCCGCGCGCACGATCAACGGATCGCCCGTGGAGGTGCCGCCCTCCGTGCCGCCGGAGCGGTCGCTGCCCCGGTGAAACCCGCGCTCGCGGCTGTAGAGGATCTCGTCGTGCGCGGCAGACCCGGGGGTGCGGGCCGCGGTGAATCCCAACCCCACCTCGACGCCCTTGATCGCGTTGATCGACATCAGCGCGGCCGCCAGTCGCGCGTCGAGCTTGCGGTCCCAGTGGACATAGGACCCCAGCCCCGGCGGCAGTCCCAGCGCCACCACCTCGAAGACGCCCCCCAGGGTGTCGCCCCGCTCCCCGGCCTCGTCGATCGCCGCCTTCATCTCCTCCTCGACCTGGGGATCGACGCAGCGCACGGCGGAGGCGGCGGCCCGCTCGGCGATCTCCTCCCACCGCTCCGGCCGGCGGCGGATGACCACCCCGCCGATCTCGGTGACATGGCTCATCAGCCGAACGCCAAACTCGAGGAGCAGCCTCCGGCAGATCGCCCCCACCGCCACCCGCGCCGCCGTCTCGCGGGCGCTGGCGCGTTCCAGCACCCGCCGCACGTCGCGGAAGCCGTACTTCTGCGCCCCCACCAGGTCGGTGTGGCCGGGGCGGGGGCGGGTGATGTCGGGCTCGTCCTTGCGCCAGTCGCGGTTGGCGATCCACAACGCGATCGGCGCGCCGATCGTCTCGCCGCGGATGACGCCGGAGATGATCTCGGCGCGATCCTGCTCAATCTGCATGCGGCCGCCCCGCCCGTAGCCGAGTTGCCGGCGCGCCATCTCCGCGGCGATGTCATCCTCGCTCAAGGGCAGTCCGGCCGGCATGCCCTCCAGGATGGCCACCAGGGCCCGGCCGTGCGACTCGCCCGCCGTGAGGAAACGCAACATTGCCGTCATTATAGCGGCGCGCGAGAGGCCGGAGCCGGTCGCCCGCCGAATTCTGACGCCCATGCCGCCCCTCCGCCCGGCGGCGCGCCTGCTGTACGCCCTCGGCGGGTTCGGCGCCAGCCTCCTGCAGCAGACGGTCCTCCTCTGGATCTTCTTCTTCTATGCGCCGCCCCCCGGACAGCCGCTCCTGGCGCGCGCCACACCCGCGGCGGTCGGGCTGGCGATGGCGGCGGGGCGCGTCGTCGACGCGCTGGCGGACCCCCTCGTGGCGCACTGGAGCGACAGCGTGCGCAGTCCCATCGGCCGGCGGCGCCCCTTCATCCTCGCGGCCTCCCCGCTGCTGGCGGCCTGCTTCATCCTGCTCTGGCGGCCGCCCGCCGCGGGGCCGACCGCCGCGAACGCGGTCTACCTGATGGCCACGCTCGGCCTCTTCTTCTTCCTCTACACGATGGTCCTCAATCCATACACGGCCCTCCTGCCGGAGATCACCGCCGGCGGCGCCGGTCGCGTGGCGACGACCACACTGCAGGCCGCCTTCAACCTGGCCGGCGTCGGGGTCGCCTTCGTGGCCTCCTCCTGGCTTTCCGCCCGCCTGGGGTTCCCGGCGATGGGGCTCATCCTGGCGCCGGTCGCGGTGGCTGTGCTGCTGGCGTCTGCGCTGGCCGTGCGCGAGACGATGCCCCTCGAGCCCACGCGGCCGCTGCGTGCGTCCCTGCGCGATGTCTTCCGCGACCCTCGCTTCCGCGTCTTCATCCCCGCCATCGCCACGATGTGGTTCGGCCTGAGCATGGTCAACCTGTCCCTGGCCCTGATCGTGACGGTGCTGATGGGCATGCCACAGGGCGCGGTGGGCCGGGTCCTCGCCGTCAGCCTGGGCGCGACGATCCTCTCCCTCCCGCTCACCGGCATCGGGGTCCGCCGCTGGGGTACGCGGCGGGCGATGCTCGCCGCCATGGGCCTCCTCGCCGCGCTGCTGGTGCCGGCCGCCGGCGTGGGCCGCTGGTCCGTCCCCCTGTCCGCCGCCGCCCAGGGCTACCTGGTCCTGGCGGCCGCGAGCCCCGCCATCGCCGCCCTCTTCGTGCTGCCCAACGCGCTGCTGGCCGGCATCGCCGAGGACCACGCCCGGCGCGGCGGGGGACGGGTGGAGGGGATGTTCTTCGCTTTTCAGGGGCTGATCTTCAACGGCGCCACCAGCCTCTCGGCGGCGGTGCTGGGGACACTGCTGGACTGGCTGGGCCAGGCGCCGCCCGCCGCGACCGGCCTGCGCGCCGCGTTGTTGGTTGCCGCGGCGGCGACCGGCGGCGGTGCCCTCATCTTCCGACGCTACCCAGACGGGCCGGACGCTTAGGAGCGCTTCCCGCTCCTTCCCGACGGGCGCGCCCCACGCCTCAGGGTCGCCCGATACGCCTCGTACAGCCGATTGACCTTGTGGGCGCTGATGCGGAAGTGGGGCGTGCGCTCCGGGCGAAGGCCTCCCGAGAACGTCGTCGGAATGTGCAGGAGTTCGTGGATCAGCACGCGGTCCTGCTCCGCGCGGGAGAGCCGCCCGAAGGCCGGCATCAGGACTTCGACGACATAGCGCGGGCGCAGGCGCAGCGCATGCTGGAAGATCCTGGCCAGCCCCCAGATCTGCGCATAGGCGTTGGCACGGGAGCCGTAGGTGCGGACGACGGTGACGCGCGCGGCATCGACGTGTTGGAACCCCAACGCCGCGGCGATGCGCCCCAACCGCGCCCGGAGGTCGGGCGCGGCCTCCCAGCGCAGCGGAACCGTCTTACCCCGACGCCGCACCGCGGTCGCGATGAGCCAGCGCCGCCATCAGGCGGATCTGGCCGAGGTGATAGGCCAGATGCTGCGTGGCGTGCAGGATGGCCCAGCCCCTGGTCGTCGCCACCACTCCCCGCGCGCGCTGTCCCTGCACCACGGCGCGCAGATCCTCGCCCCGGAGGCCCGCCAGCACCTTCTCCGTCGCCGCCTGCGCCCGGCGCATCCCCGCCAGGAGGTCTCCCTTTGCCAGAGGCTGGCGACCGAACTCTGCATCGCGGTCCCGCTCCAGGGTCCCCCCGCCGACCACCCCGCTGATCCAGTACTGCTCGGACCCGGCCATATGTCGCAAGAGGATGCCGATCGTATTGGTCAGGCCCGGGAAGGCCCGGTTGATGTCGGCGTCGTCCAACGGTTCGACCACTTTGAACAGCTGCCCCCGCAGGTCCTCGATGACCTCGTGCATCACCGCCACGTCCGGATCCACGCCCATCCTCCCTTCGCGGCCGCGAGCGTCACGCGCTCAGCGCGATCTCCAGCCGGCGGTTGCTCTTCCCTTTGTTCTCCGTCTTGGTCACGCGCAGGGCGCCGATCTCGCGCGTGTTCCGGACGTGCGTCCCCCCGTCGGCCTGCGCGTCAAAGCCTTCGATCTCGACGACGCGGATGGTGGTCAGATGCGCCGGCACGAGATTCTTCGCCGTGCGCACCAGGTCGTGCCGCTCGAACTCCTCCCGGCTGACGAAGCGGACGCTGATCGGTCGCCCCTCCGCGATCACGCGATTCGCCTCCCCCTCGATGGCGGCTACCCGCCCGGGATTGAGATCCGCGAGCGCAAAGTCCATCCGCGCCCGGTCGGGATAGATCTGCCCGCCGGTGACGGTCGCACGAAAGAGGTGATAGACGACGCCGCTGAGCACGTGCACCGCGGTGTGGTGGCGCATCACCGCGTACCGGTAGGGCCAGTCCAGGGCCGCGCGCACCGCCGTCCCGGCCGGAGGCGCCGCGCCTTCGACCTGATGCCAGAGGCGCTCCCCGGCGCGTTCGTGGCCGGTCACCGCCGCCTCGCCGCCGGTCCAGCGCAACACGCCGTGGTCCGCCGGTTGGCCGCCCCCACCGGGGTAAAACGGCGTCTCCCCCAGCGTGACCCTGACCCCGTCGATCTCGGTCACGACGGTCTCGACCTCCGCCGCGTAGGCATCCCGCAGGTAGATCAGCGCGTCGTCGGTCCCGCTCATCGCACCTTCAGGAGAGTCCTTTCTCCACCACGGCCAGCCCGTCGGGGCACCAGGGGTGCCCCCGCCCGCGCACCAACCGGAGCGATTGCTCGTCCGGCGCGAAGAAGACCAGCCGCGTCGCTCCGCGCGCCCGCGCGCGCAACGCCACCGCCCCCGCCAGGGCCTGGCGGCCCGCCGCGCTCCCCTCGAGGAGCCCCACGACCGCCGCATCGCCGTGGAGGGCAAAGAGCGTGGCGCCTTCCACCGTCTCCCCGGCCCGCAGCATCCGGCCGTCCCGCGCCAATCCCTGCACGAGTTCGGGGACCAGCGCGCGAAAGCGCCAGCCCAGCGGCACCAGGCCCCCCCAGGCCTGCAGCGTCTCCGTGCCACGAAGCCACGCCGTCAGGGCAGGCACGTCCTGAACCTCCGCCTCCTGCACCATCGCGTCATAGGGGACGTCGATCGGCCCCTCGGCGACCGGCGCCTCATGGACGATCGCCCGGGCCACCGCGCGGAACCCTGTCCGCTCCGCCACCAGCAGCGCTGCGTAGTCGCGGGCGGGGACGGCGGTGCGCGCGATTCTGGCGCCATACCGCCGGGCCAGCGCTTCCCCCTCCGCGACCA
>JACQGZ010000126.1 GCA_016199305.1 Armatimonadota bacterium
TCCGCATGCTCGAGCCCCTCTTCCACAAGGTGCCTGACGTGCTCGTCCGCCAGACGGTAATACACAATCTTGCCCTGCCGGCGATGCTGGACGAGCTTGAGGTCCCGGAGCAGCCGGAGCTGATGGGAGACGGCCGGTCGGCTCCGATCGACGATCGCGGCGAGGTCGCAGACGCAGAGCTCCTCCCGGGAGAGGGCAAACAACAGCTTCGCGCGGGTCGGATCCGCTAAGACCTGGAACATCCGGGCCACGCCTTCAAATCGCCCGTCGGGCCCCGCAACCCTGAGCACCTTGCGGACCTTCGCCTCGTCCACGTGCTGGACTTCACAGGTCTCGTCCTGCGGCTTGATGACCGCAATCGCCCGTCTCAGCGCCATAGGGAGGTCCTCACCAACGAATGCATGATCGCGCACTCGTAGTATTGTCTACAAGCGGCCAGGCGTCAATCGCTCCCGCGCCCGCCGCGCGCGAGGGACCAACGCCTGAGTTTCAGACCACCTTTCACACAAGCAGACGCCGCCTCTGTGCGAATTCCTCCGGCGAAATCTCCCCTTTCGCCAACCGTACCTGCAGCACTAAGAGCCCCTCCGAGGTGTCTCGCTTGGGCCGGAGCAGCAGGACGATACCCACAACTGCCAGCGCGAGAACCAACCCCCAGAAGACGAAAATCTGGAAGCCCCACCACCAAAACCCCGGCATCATGCCGCCCATCATCCCCATCATGCCCCCGGCCGTGCTCATCATCTGCGGCATCATCGCCGTGCACATCCTGGCCATCTCGCCGATGTCCCCACCTGCGCCTGGCGCCGGCATCATCCCGGGCGAGGGCATCGGCCCAGGCATCTGCGCCGAAGCACGTGAAGCGAGTCCGAGGAGTGCGAGCCCGAGAACGCACACCATCATTGTCCGCATGTCCTGCTACCTCCCAAGGAGCCGCTGAAGATGTTCGACCATCCATTCTTCCGGAACCGCGCCGACATGCTTCCCCACAATCACGCCCTCCTGATCGACGATGAACGTCTCCGGCACTCCATAGACGCCGAAGTCGATGCTGATCCGTCCTGTTCGGTCCATCCCGTTGGGGAAGGTCTGGCCGAATTGCCGGATGAACTCACGGGCGGGGCGTTCCTGATCCTGGATGTTGACGCCGATGACGACCACGCCCTGGTTCCGAAACCGCTCCCAGACACGCTGCAGCCTGGGGGCTTCCTCGTAGCAGGCCGGATAGCACCAGGAAGCCCAGAAGTTGACGATCAGGATCTTGCCTCGAAGGGAAGCCGCGTCCAAAACGCCGCCCGCGAAGAGCGGCAACTTGAAGACGGGCGCCGGCCGGCCGACAAGCGGGGAGGGGAGCGCTCGGGGGTTCCGGGTGAATCCGAAGGCGAGCAGCCCCGCCACAGGGAGCGTCATCAGCAGGGCGACGGCAACCGCTCTCCGCGTCGAGCGCGGCTGGGGGGCCGCTGGAGCCTCCGAAAGGACCTCCGGTTCGATGCGCACGGGCCTCCGCTATGCCTGGGATTTCCTCCATCGACGATAATAGTATAGAGAGACGCGGCCTTAGGTGAAGACCTGAAACCCCAGGAGTGCACAGCGGACGGAGGCGACGACACGATGGGCCGCACCGGGAATAGGCGAGACGCCGGAGTCGGCGGCAGGCCGCGCAGAGGACGAGGACGAGGGCGCAACACCCGGCGGATTGTCCTGGCTGCGGTTGTCGCTCTTGGAGGGGTGCTCGTGGCGGCCGTTCTCCTCGGAGGGGGCGGGCGCCAGGCCGGCGGCGCGATCGCCGTCTTGCGCACCGCCGACTTCCATGCCCTTGCCTTCAGCCCAGACGACCCCGAGGTCGCCTTCTTCGGACATCACAACGGGATGATGAGAAGCACCGACGGGGGGCGGACCTGGAGTCCGCTGGTCGCACAGCCGAATTTCGACGCGATGGGCCTGGCGGTCAATCGTGGCAATTCCCGCCAGATCTTCCTGGCCGGTCACGACGTCTTCCAGATCAGCGTAGACGGCGGCGCATCCTGGCAACCGGTCGCTCACGATCTCCCCGGCACCGATATCCACGGATTTGCCATGAGTTCGAACGACCCCAACCGTCTGTATGCGTTTGTCGTCCGCCACGGTCTGTTCAGCAGCGCGGACGGCGGCCGCCGCTGGACCGAGGCCAGTAGCGCGCTGCCGGGCGACGTCATGGCCCTGGCCGCGGCGGGAGGCAGCCCCGAGATCCTGTACGCCGGCAGCATGCGGGCGGGCGTGCTGAAGAGCACCGACGGCGGGCGGACGTGGGAGGTCACGACCGGCGGCCTCCCCTCTCCCACGGTCTTCACGCTCGCCATTGACCCGACGAACAGAAACGCCATCTACGCAGGCCTCCTCGGGGGCCTGTTCAAGAGCACGGACGGCGGCACAACGTGGAGCAAATTGCCCTTCCCCGGCGAGAACGTGGTCGCGCTCGCCGTCAGCCCCTCCCGGCCGAATGTCCTGCTGGCTATCACCGTTCATCAGAGTGACGGGCTGGTCTACCGCAGCGAAGATGGCGGCCAGACATGGGGGCAGAGGTAGTCTTGATGTTGAAGAGACGGCTCCTTCTGGCTGTGGGGATCGCGGGGTTCGTCGCGCTCGTGGGCGGAGTCGTCTACCTGGCCGTCTCGTCTTCTCCTTCCCGATCGGTCACCCCGCCGGCCGCGCCTGGCCTGGGGTTTCAGCCGCTCCCCACACCCCCGGGGCCCGCTCGTGCCGCGCCGCGCATCGGTGCCCAGGCGCCGCCATTCGAGGCACGCCGGCTCGATGCAGGGACGCTGGCGCTGGCCGACCTGCGGGGGCAGGGGGTGGTGATGAACTTCTTCGCCTCCTGGTGCGTGCCGTGCCGCGCCGAGGCCCGAGACCTGGAGGCGACCTACCAGAAGTACAAGGCGCAGGGTATTGTCTTTCTCGGGGTGGACATCGAACAGGATACGTGGGATGACGCCCGCGCATTCATCAAAGAATTCGGCATCACCTACCCCGCCATCCGGGACGAGACCGGGAAGATCGCGCAGCGTTATCAGATGTTTGGGCTTCCTACTACCTACTTCATCGACAACGACGGCATCCTGCGTTCGAAGTATGTGGGACCCTTCCTCGGGCCGGAAGGGCTGAAGGAACTGGAGCGCCGCATCAAGACGATTCTTCCCTGAGGGTGTGAACCTGCGCGGCCACGCGAGCATCCTGCGGGCGGTCGCGGTGGCCGCCCTGCTCACGGCGGCCGCAATTTCACCCGCAGCGGCGCATGGGATCCTGGAACGTTCCGATCCCGCCGCCAACGCCTCCGTACCCGCAGCGCCGAAGCGGCTCGTCCTGTGGTTCACCGAGCCTGTCGATCCCGTTCTCAGTTCGGCGTCGGTCCTGGACGGGCAGGGGCGCCGGGTCTCCGGCCGTGCCGTCGTGGGGGAAGACCGGCGCAGCATGCGGGTGGAAGTGGATGCGGAGGCAGCCGGCCTCTATACGATCACCTGGCAGGTCCTTTCGACCGTCGATGGACACGTAACGCGGGGAGCGTTCGTCTTCGCCGTGGGGCGGCCCGCCCCGGATGCGGCATCCTCCCAAACCGCTCCCCCTGACCCTCTCGCCGTCGCGGCGCGCTGGGGCGCCTTCTACGCGGCGATCCTGCTGGCGGGCAGCATCTTTTTCCAGCTCCTGGTCCTGCGGCCGACCGAACGGCGGGCCGGAGTGCCGGCAGGGACGGCCGGCCGGGGAACGGCGACCGGCGTCCTCCGACGGCTCCAGGTCGCCGCCAGCCTGGTTCTGATCGCGACGGTGACGGCGGAATTCGCCCTCACGGCCGCCTCGCTCATCGAGGCGTCGCTCCCGCAGGCAGTGGCTCGTGGACTCCTCTGGCCGCTGCTCTTCGGCACCAAAGCGGGATGGAGCGCCCTGGCTCGGTGGGGCCTGGCCATGCTCCTGCTGCTACCCCCCGGCCGGACGGGACGCGTGGTGCAATCGGCGGGGCTGCTGTTGATGATCGGCACGGCAGGGCTGGCCGCGATCTTCCGCAGCCTGACCGCGCTGGCCAGCCCGACCCATACGCTCCACCTCATCCTCGTCGTGGGCGTCTCGCTCGGATACGGTCTGGTCAACGCCATCCGCCGGCCCCCCGAGGTGGACTGGGTGCCCGCGCTGGCGGCCGCCGGGCTCCTGGCCGGCTTCACGCTGACCTCGCACGCCTTCGGCAGCGGTCCCGCCGCCATAATAGCGGACTGGACGCATCTCCTCGCGGCCGCCGCCTGGGTCGGGGGGCTTGTAGCCTTGTTTGTTGTGGTGCGGACGCGAGGGGCGGCCGCCGGCAGCGCCACACACAGCGCCGCGTCTGCTCTCACCCCTATTCTGGTGTCGAGATTCTCCATGGCCGCCGCTCTCAGTCTTGGGATCCTCGTCCTGACCGGACTCTACGGCATGTGGCTGCACGTCCCCGGCCTGGCGGCCCTCACGGGCACGCCATACGGCCGCGCGCTGGGGCTCAAACTACTGCTGGTCCTGGCGCTGGCGGCGCTGGGGACGATGAACCATTTCGTCTTCCGCCCGCGACTGGCCGCCGCGACAGGCGGGGCGCGCCCCCCGGGGCACCGGCGGTTCCTCCGAGCGGTCACCGGGGAGATCGGGGTGGGGGCGGCGATCCTGCTGGTCGTCGCGGTCCTCACTATCACGCCGCCGGCGAGCGTGGTCGCTCCGTCCGCGGCGCGGGAGCCGCTACGTCTGGCCGGCCTGGCCGGACCGGCCGGCGATGTCCGCGTGCGGCTGGCAATCGCCCCCGCGAAACCGGGCTGGAATGTGTACGAGGTGGACATCACATCCGGTGGCGCGCCGCTGAGCGGCGCGACCCGCGCGCTGCTGCGCCTGACCCACCTCGATGTGCCGCTCATGCCCGTGACCGTCCGCCTGCTCGGCCGGGACGGCGGACGATTCACCGCCACGGGTGGCGAGCTGTCGTTGCCGGGCTGGTGGGAGGTAACGGTTATCGTCCGCCGCGCAAGCCGTCTCGATGATGCGACCGCCTTCCCCCTGCGGCTCGGGGTACCCCCGACGCGGCCTTCCGATCCCGCCGCTCTCCGCCTCCTCGACCGGGCCCGCCGCACCGCCGGTACCCTGCGCGCCTGGCGGCAGGTGGAGGAGCTCACCGACGGCAGGGGCAATGTGGTTGTGACCACCTTCGAGTTCGTCGCCCCCGACCGGATGCGCTACCGGACGTCTGGCAGGCAGGAAGCGATCATCATCGGCGCGCGCCGGTTCACCCGCAGCGACGGCGGCCCGTGGGAACAGGACAGTCTACCGGACCCCCTCAAAGTCGAGGGGCCGGCTCTATACATGCGGGAGGCCCAGGCCGTGACGCAGGGACGCCTGGCTGACTGTGAGGGAGAGCCCTGCCGCGTCCTCCTGTGGGAAGCTCCCGGGGGGTCCGCCGCCTTCGCCGGATGGATCGGGACCCGCAGTGGCCGCGTCTACCGGCTGCTGATGGTCGCCGCCTCCCACTTCATGACGGTCCGCGTGCGCGACTTCGACGCACCCATCCGGATCACGCCACCCTAGGCCGTCGCGCGCCCCGCAATGGCTCCCCTTCGGCAACGTCGTGGTTAAGGTGGCGGTGCCGGGCTCGGCGGTCCGCGCGGCGCTGGAGAACGGCGTCAGCCAGGTCGAGGCCGGCGGCGGCCGCTTCCCGCAGGTGAGCGGGCTGCGCTACACCTTCA
>JACQGZ010000124.1 GCA_016199305.1 Armatimonadota bacterium
CACGGTGAGCACGACGCTGATGATGACCTCGGGCAGCATGAAACTCCCATTGTACACGGCGGAGTACACGAGCGGGCTCACGCCCTGGGGAGCGAACGATGCGAAGAAGACCACGCCCGAGAGCACGTGGGCGAGAAAGCGCCCCGCCCCCCCGATGACGACGCCCGCCACCGGCGCGCGCCGGAAGAAGCCGGCGAGGCCGAGGGCGCCAAAGGCGAGGGGGTAGTCGAGCAGCCACTGCACCGGGTGGTAGTACTGCGGATCGATCCAGTAGTTGATCAGGCCGCCGAGGGCCCCGGTCAGGATCCCCCAGCCGCCTCCCCAGCGCAGGGCGATGAAGAAGATCGGCACCATGCTCCCCGCAGTGATCGATCCCCCTTGGGGCAGTTTGTAGATGGGGGGAATCAGGTTGAGGACGGCCACCAGCGCCAGGGCGAGGCCGGTCTCGGTCAGGCGGCGCAGTTGGTCACGCGGCATCTCCACGTTCCTCCTCTCCCGCTGAGGTCGCCCGGAGACGCCGACGCCGCCGGCCCGACCGGGTCTGGCGGCGTTCTCCTCACGCTTCCCCACGCCAGTATGACCTGGATCGGGTCCGAGGGGTCTGCAGCATCGCACTCCCTACCGGCTGCACTCTCAGCCCGGCTCGACCGGGCTCCCCCAGCAAGTCTCTATGCAGTTCTTGCCGTCATCGTAGCACGGGGCCGGCCGTTGCGCCAGGACTACCCCCGCGCCTCCAAGAGGCGCCACAGTTCGTCCCGGTCCGGTGGGGCGAGGGGTACCTCTCCGCTCCCGCGTCGCAGGACCCGTCCGGCGGCGCGCATCGCTCCCACCTCTGTGGCCACAATCCCGGCATCACGCAGGGCGGCCAGCGTACGTGGCGGCGCCGCCGTCGTGATGAGCATCGCCCCGCTGCCGATCAAACCCAGCGGGTCGGCGCCGAGTGCCGCGCAGACGGCCGCGGTCTCGGGCCGGACCGGAACCGCGTCCGCCCACAGTTCGATCCCGCACCCCGAGGCCTCGGCCAGTTCCCAGGCCGCGGTCACCACCCCGCCCTCGGTGACATCGTGCATGGCGGTCGCCCCCGCCCGCACCGCCACGCGCCCCTCCGGGAGCACGCTGATCTCCTCGATGAAGCGGCGGGCCCGCTCCAGCAGGTCGGCAGGAACGCGCCCAGCCAGGTCTTCGGCCAGATCGGTCGCCAGGATGGCCGTGCCCTCAATCGCGGCGGCCTTGGTCAGCAGGACCGCGTCGCCGGGACGCGCCCCGCCGCCGTGGACGTATTCATCCCGTTCCGCCCGCCCAATCCCGGCGACCACCACCACGGGCTGAGTCACCCGGCCGGTGATCTCGGTGTGGCCTCCGGCGATGGCCACGCCGACCGCCGACGCCGTGCGACCCACCTCCCCCATGATCGCCTCGATGTCCTCCTCGCGGGTCTGCAGTGGCAACAGCAGCGTGAGCACGAGGGCGACCGGTTCGGCGCCGGTGGCAGCCAAGTCGTTGCAGGCGATGTGCACGGCGAGGCGTCCCAGGTGATGGACCGCCCCTGTGATCGGATCGCAGGTCACGACGCAGACGCGGGGTCCGAAGTCCAGGACGGCACTGTCCTGGCCGATGCCGGCCGGAATCAACACGTCGGGGCGGAGCGGCAGGTGGGGAAAGACGAGGCGGCGGAGAAGCGCGGGGGAAATCTTCCCCGGAATCATCGCTTCACTATAGCATGGCCCGTGCTTGGGTGGTTTGGGCGGGTGCGGAAGAGCAATTCCATTGGGTGCCCGCACAGTAATATTACCCTCCCTGAGGGTTCCAGCGAGGTCGGCTACTTCATGCCACATGATTCCGTGTTGAGCTTCGTTGTGACGGTCACCTTTGGGGAGGGGATGCCAAAGACAACTATCGTCCTCTCGATCAAGAGTTGCACCGGGGGAAAGGGTTAAGGGCGGTCCCTTGCGGCAGAACAAAGGCAGACAATGAGCCCCACGCCAGAATCCGCGTCCCGACGGGCTCTTTTCCCACAAACTGCATTAAATTAGCATGGGGATATGCTGGAGACCGCCTACTTCCTGATCACCCTCGACCGCCACACGCCCGCAGAGGTGGCGCGGGCGGTCCGCCGCGTCCCCGGCATCACCGAGGCGGTGGTGACCATGGGAAACGTGGACATCATCGCCGTCGGACAGCTGGACGGCACGAAGGGCTTCCCCGGATTGACCGACCAGCTGCAGCGCATCGCTGGGGTGGCGAAGGTCGCGATCTGCGTGGTCGTGCGGCCCTGAGGCGGTGCGGGCGTCGGGTCCCCTATCAGACGCGGACGGGCGGGGTGATACGGACCATGCGGGAGAGCAGGGCTTCGGTGATCTCGAGAGAGCGACGCCCGTCCTCCCCGCTGACCAGCGGCCGGCTGCCGCTGCGCACGCACTCGACGAAGTGACGCAACTCCAGTTCCAGCGGTTCCTCCCCTTCCAGGGTGATCCGCTGCGTCTCGCCATTGAAGAAGTTGATGGCGATCGTCTGGCGCAGGAGATCCAGGTGCACGGCCCGGTCGGCCATCGTCACCTCCATCTCCGCGGTCTTGCGGGCCGCCACCCGGCTGGCCGTGAGGGTGACCAGGCAGCCGGTGTCCATGCGCAGCCGGGCCATCGCCAGATCCTCGTGCGAGTTGTGCACGCAGACGCCGATCGCCTGCAGGTCATCGAAGCGGCCGGGCACCATGGAGTCCACGATGTCGATGTCATGGATCATCAGGTCCATGACCACGCCGGTGTCCATCGTGCGCCCGGGGTCGTAGGGGCGCATGCGCCGCGCCTCGATCGAGAGCGGCTCCCCCACCAGCCGGAAGAGGCGCTGCACCGCCGGTTTGAACCGCTCGATGTGCCCCACCAGCAGCACGCGCTCCCGCCGTGCGGCCAGATCGCTCAGCCGGCCCGCTTCCTCCGCGGTCACCGTCATCGGCTTCTCCACCAGCACGTGCGCGCCGGCCTCCAGGAAGTCTCGGGCGATCGCAAAGTGCAGCGCGGTGGGGACGGCGATGGTGACGGCTTCCACCTGCCCCAGGAGGTCGTGGTGATCGCGGAGGGGACGGGTCCCGTAGCGGTGGGCCAGGTGCGCCGCCTCGCGCCCGTTCACATCGGCGATCCCGACCAGGTCCACACCGGGCAGGTGAGCGAGGATGCGCGCGTGGTGGCGGCCCCACTGGCCGAGCCCGACCACCCCCATGCGCACCCGCCGGTTCATCTGGGGCGAAACGTGGTCACGGCCTCGATGACACGGTGGAGGTCGTCGTCGGTGAGCGCGGGGTGCACCGGGAGGGAGAGGACCTCCCGGGTGAGCGCCTCGGCCACGGGGAAGGCACCGTCAAACCCCAGCCGGCGATAGGCGGGCGTATGCGGGATCAGCATGGGATAGAAGACCTTGTGGTCGATCCCCTCGCGGGCGAGATGGGCCATGAAGGGTTCCCGGTCCCTCACCCGGACGGTATACGCGGTGTAGACGTGGGTCGCGCCTTCCGGCTCGACCGGCGGGGCCAGCCACGGCAGCCTGGAGAAGGCGGCGGTGAGCGCCCGCGCGTTGCGGCGCCGAGCCTCATTGAGCCGGTCGAGGCGGCGCAGCTGCGGAGGACCCATCGCCGCCGCGACGTCGGTCATGCGGAAGTTGTACCCGATGACGCTGTAGACGTACTCCCCCTCGGTACGGGGATCCACCAGCAGTCGCGCCCGTCGCGCCACCGCCGGGTCCGACGTCAGCACCATCCCCCCCTCGCCGGTCGTCATGTTCTTGGTGGGATAGAAGCTGAAGATGGACGCGTGCCCGAACGATCCGGCCTTCTGCCCGCGGTAGGCGGCGCCGTGCGCCTGCGCGCAGTCCTCGATCAGGAGCAGGCCGTGCCGCCGCACGGTCTCGCCGATGGCGTCCATGTCGCAGGGCAGCCCGTAGAGGTGGACGGCGAGCAGCGCCTTCGCGCCCTCCCGCCGCACCGCGGCCTCGATCGCCTCCGGATCGAGGTTCGCCGTGCCGGGATCGACGTCCGCGAACACCGGGCGCGCGCCGGCATGCAGAATGGCGTGGCTCGTGGCGGCGAAGGTGAAGGGGGTGGTCACGACGCGGTCACCCTCCCCGATGCCCAGGGCCTCCAGGGCGACCTGCAAGGCGGTGGTGCCGGAGGAGGTGGCCACGGCGTGGGGGACGCCGATGTAGGCCGCGAAGGCCTCCTCGAACTCGCGCACCATGCGGTCGGCGACGAGGATCCCCGACGCCAGCACTTCCAGGACTCGCTGCCGCTCCTCGTCACCGATGATGGGGTGGGCGATGGGGATTTTGGCGGCCGTGCGCATGGACCTCATCTTATAGTCTCCACCCAGATGCGGCAACTTTCTCGCCCCTCGGGTAGTGGGTCAATTTGAAATTGCGGCCGGATACGGAAGCGCGTACGCCCCGCGCCCTTCGGGTCTCAGCGGCGGAACTCGGTCCGGACCGAGTTCGCATCAAAC
>JACQGZ010000125.1 GCA_016199305.1 Armatimonadota bacterium
GGGGTTCGAGTCCCTCCGCCCCTGCCAGGTTCTAAATCTCACAACGTTCCCCACCATACAGAACCTCTTTAGACCTCCACCCCAAGGCCCCCTGGGCTTCAGACCTGAGAGCGTCGGCTAAAGACCAGGCCCTCCGGGCAGAGTCGGATACGGGGCATCCTGGGCTCCCCACCCCGTCAGCGCAGTACCGTCCTCATCCATCCAAAGCGAAGACAGGGAGTGATTCACGGTGAGGCTATGCGCCGGCATCTTCCTCGCCCTTGGCACGTCATTCCTCTTTGCCACAGCCGCATCAGCGCATACCCCGGAGGCAGGCCCCCCGGCTTCCATCATCATTGTCGTACGGCAAGGACAGACGCTCTGGTCGATCGCGAACGCCCACGGGGTGTCCGTCGAGGCGATCGCTCGCGCGAACCGGCTTCGGAACGCGGACGCGATCATGGCGGGACAGCGTCTGATCATTCCCCGCAGCGCTGCGGGGTCCGCACCTCCTCAGCCTTCCATCCGCCGGATGCCGACCGGGTTTCTGTGGCCGGCGCGGGGAGGCCTGACGTCGCGATTTGGATGGCGGGGACGCAGCCATCACGACGGGATCGATATTGCCGCGGCGCCGGGCAGTCCCGTGGTGGCGGCCAAGGCGGGCCGCGTGAGCTTCTCGGGCTGGTATGGCGGGTACGGCCGGACGGTAATCCTCGATCATGGCCAGGGCGTGAAGACGATCTACGGCCACGCCTCCAGGCTCCTCGTCCGGCGTGGCCAAGTCGTCCGCCGGGGGCAGCTCATCGCCCGGGTGGGTTGTACGGGGCTTTGTTCAGGTCCCCACCTCCACTTCGAAGTCCGCGTCCACGACCGGGCGGTGAACCCGCTGGCCGCACTCCCCAGAGGAGGACGGTCCGTGGCCTCCCCGGTGAAGCCCCCGCCTCCGCCGGCCGGCAGGGCAGTTACGCCTCCCCCCGCTCAGGCCGCGCAAACCATCGCCAGTCCGGAGGTCGTCAGGGTGGAACGCGTGGTCGTCTCCGACGGCACGATCATCACGATCCGCACGACCTACGACCTCCAGGGCCGGGTGGTGCGACGCGAACAGGAGATCATCATGCGAGAAGGCTGCACGGTCGTGCGGGTGCGTTTGACGTATCGGGCGGTAAAAGGCACGCTGGTGCTGGTTGACCAGGAACGCGCCAGGACTGAGTGCACCGAAGACGACGAAGAAGACGACGAGGACGAAGAGGACTGAAGCCGCTCAGCGTCGTGTCGGCGTCCTCGGGTCAGTGGACGACGATCACCATGGCCTGCATCGCCGTGCCCCTGCCGCGGCCGTATACGACGACCGACCCGCCAGGGCGGATCGCCGTGAGGGCGGCCTGCGAGCGGTTACGGATGATGAAGGTGCGGGAGGTTACATTCACCCAGGTCGGGCTCCCCACGCAGGAGCTGCCCCTCTACCCCGAGGAGCGCCGCAGTCGTCGGCCGACCGCCGAGCAGGTCCTCCGGCTCTTCAGCCTGGCCCAGCGGCACGTCCTGGTCGCGGGGGACCAAGTCGTTCAGATCTTCGAGCCCGCGCTCACGGACCTGCAGCAACAGGTGTTACGCCTCCTCAGCGTGCCAGAGCAGGTGTATCGAGACTCATGCTAAAACCAGTTGTGGGGTGAGAAATTGCGGCGTCAAAGTGCGGAATGTAGGTCCCGCAGCTCCGTTGCCCATCTCCTCTGGCCGCGGGCGGAGCGTGGGGAGCACCTGGATCTGGCGGGCCATGGCCCCTGAATACCGCCTGCGGTTGGCGTCGATCGTCGGCAATCGCAATCTCTACAGCGCACGGCGCCTGTTCCAGCGGATCCGCCACTGCCTGGACGGGACCCTGCCCCTGTTCACCTCGGATGCCTTCCGGCCGTATGCCGAGGTGCTGCTGGAGACGTTCGGGGTATGGCAGCGGTTTCCACGCACAGGGAAGCGCGGGCGCCCCCGCTCGCCACGTCGGATTGCACCCCCGACCTTGCACTACGCCCAGGTCCAGAAACAGCGCCAGGGGGGTCGGGGCATCGCGGTCAGGCGGCGGATCGTCTTTGGGGACCCGGCGCAGGTCCCGCCCCGGGTAGAGGCGCTCCGGCGGGCGAATCGCCGGAAAGGCCAGATCAACACGGCCTACATTGAGCGCGACAACCTGACCCTGCGTCAAGAAGTCCGCCGGCTCGCCCGCAAGACGCTCGGCTTTTCCAAGAAACGCCGGCCCTTGCAGCAGGCGCTGGATTTCATCGATGCCTACGACAATTTCGTCCGACCCCACGGGGCCCTCCGGATCGCGATGCCCGAGGGCGCATCGCTACGCCGGTGGCGCCACCGCACCCCGACGATGGCCGCGGGCCTCACGGATCACCCCTGGACGCTTGAAGAGCTCCTCTGGCACAGGTAGATTTCATCAATATGTTAAAGGGTCACAACCCCCCTTTCATAGGGACGTCTTAAGTTAGCAGATGGTCTGTACGGCAGGGGATGTAGACGGGCCGCCTGACCATCCCACCCAGCAGGCATCGGACTACAGACGCGCGGCTGGAAGGAGGCCGCATCGGGGTGATCGAATTCCACTATGCGGTTACTGTTCCACAATGCGGACCACAGTCACCCCCGGGGTCAAGTCTCTGGTGAGGGCTCTGCGCCTCCTGGAGGCCCTGCGCGAGGCTCCCGAAGGGTTTTCCCTCTCGGCCGTCCGCACCCGGACCAATCTGCCCAAGGCCACTATCCATCGCCTGCTCGGCACCCTGATCCAAGAGGGGTTCGTTGAGCAGGCCAACGGGGTCTACCGGGTCGGTGTGAAGGCGTTCGTCGTTGGGAACGCCTTCCTGGCGCATCTTGACCTGCGGTCGCGGGCGCTGCCGTACCTCTTCGACCTCCGCAACCGTTCGGGGGAGACCGTGCAGATGGCCGTCCTGGAGAATCTCCAGGTGGTCTACGTCGAGCGGGTGCTCTCGCAGTCTCCGGTAGCCTACATGAAATCCCGGGTCGGGGCGGTGCTGCCCGCCTACTGTACCGGCCTGGGCAAGGCGCTGCTCGCCTTCGCCCCCTCCGACCTGGTCCAGCGCTACCTGCACAGCGTCCCGCTCGAGCCGGTGACGCCGCACACCATCACCGACCGCGACCGCTTCCTGGAGGAGGTGGCTGGGATCCGGCGCCTGGGATACGCGGTCGATCGCGGCGAGCGGGAGGAGTCGGTCCGGTGCATCGCCGCGCCCATCTTCAACCACGAGCGCGCCGCCGTGGCCGCGGTTAGCGTGGCCGGCCCGACGGAACGCATGCCCTGGCCGCTGGAAGGCAGCGCGCAGGCCGACCTGGTCGTGCAGGCGGCTCGCCAGATCTCGGCGGCTCTCGGCTGTCCCCCGCAGGCCGGCTCGCCCTGAGTTCCTGAGAGCCCTAGAGGCAGCCGATGACGCGCACGATCCCCACCGTCCTGGGCGAGGCGCCCGTAGACCAACTGGGCGTAGTTGACTACCACGAACACCTCTACGTCCTCCCCCCGGCCTGGCTGCATCGCATCGACCCGGACTTCGCCCTGAGCGATGAGGAGAAGTCGGCCACCGAATTGAGCCGCTGGGCCGCCGCAGGTGGGCGGACGCTTGTCGAGATGACGGCGCCCGACTTCGGCCGGGACATCGAGGCCGTGCGCCGCATTGCCGAGCGGGTGCCACAGGTCTACGTGCTGGTGACGACCGGCTTCAACCGCCCATGGTACATGGGGCGGTGGGTGTATGAGCTGGACGAGGCCGACGCCATCCGCCGGGCGGTCCGGGAGATTACACACGGCGTCGGCGAGACCGGCATCCGGGCCGCAGTGATCAAGGCGGGCACCGAGTACAACATGCTCGACGAGCCCGGTCGCAAGCTCCTGCGCATCGCGGCGGCCGCCCACCGGGACACGGGCGCCCCGATCATCACCCACACCACCGCCGGCACCATGGGCCCGGAGCAGGTGGCGTACCTCAGTGAGCAGGGCGTGGCCCCGCATCGGATCTGCCTGAGCCACATGGATCGCAACCTGGACTTCGAGGTGCACGCGTCCCTCGCCCGCGCCGGGCTTTTCCTGGGGTACGACTGTGCGGGCAAGAGCAAGTACGGTCCCGACAGCGCCCGCGTCGCCTTCGGCCGGCAGATGGTGCACGCCGGTTACGGCCGGCAGATCCTGCTGGGCAACGACCTGGGCAGACCCTCGTACTGGGTGAGCTACGGCGGCGGTCCGGGGCTGGATTATGTCCTCACCCGATTTGTCCCGCGGCTCCGAGAGGCCGGTGTCCCCGAGGACGCCATCCGAGATCTCCTGGTCAACAACCCCCGCCGCTTCCTGGGCGGAGCCGAAGACTGATGGAATCACGCCCGGCGGAGTCAGAATGATGGATCGGGCGATCCTGCTGGGCATCGACCTCGGCACATCGGCCGTGAAGACCCTGGCTGTCACGCCGCAGGGTCAGGTGGTAGGGCGGGGCAGCGGGACCTACGACATCGAATGGGTCAGAGAGGGATGGGCCGAGCAAGATCCGGAGGCCTGGTGGGCGGCCACGGCCAGCGCGGTGCGTCAGGCCGTCGACGAGGCCACCAATCATTTCGGGGGCTCAAGGAAGGCCGAGATCCTGGCGGTCAGCCTATCGGGCCAGGTCAATGGGGTCGTGGTCCTGGACGAGGCCGGCCGGGTCTTGCGGCCCGCCGTCATCTGGCTGGATCAGCGGTCGGCCGCGGAGGCAGAACACATCAACCACGCCGCCGCCGATCTCCTACCCCAGACCGTCCTGGGGAAGGCCAGCGCCATCCACGCCGCGGCGAAGCTGCTCTGGCTTCTGCGCCATGAATCTGCGCGGCTGGGGGCGGCATGGAAGGTACTCTTCCCGAAAGATTTCGTGACCTACCGGCTGACGGGTCAGGCGATTACCGAGGTGACGGATGCGGGAGCGTCCGGCCTGCTCGACCTGTCGCACCGGCGCTGGGCGGCGCCGCTGCTGGAGCGGCTCGGAATCCCTGGTCTGCTGCTGCCGGAGGTCACAGAATCGCCGACGGTGGTGGGGCAGGTGCACTCGGACGCGGCCGAGGCGCTGGGCATTCCCCCGGGGACGCCTGTGGTGGCCGGAGCGGGAGATATGGCCGCCATCACCGCAGGCACCGGGGTCATCGCTCCCGGCATCGGCTGCGCGATCATCGGCACGGCCGGCCAGGTGGCGCTCTTCACGGAATCATGCCCACGGACGTGCCCCGACGGGCTGTGGGCGATGACCCACCCCATGCCTGGAGCCTACTTCTGGCACGGGCTCGTCATGACCGCCGGGTACAGCCTGGCCTGGCTGGCCGGGGTGCTGGGCACAGGACGGTACGACAGAACGCAGCAGCCAGAGGGCGCGGCGGCCGTTGCCCTCCTGGCCGAGCAGGCGAAAGGGTCGCCTCCCGGAAGCCGCGGCCTGCTCTTCCTCCCATTTCTGGACGGCGCCGCCACGCCCCACGCCGATCCCGCCGCGCGGGCCACATTCCTGGGGGCGGCCTCCATCCACGGCCGCGGCGACTTCGCCCGGGCCGTCATGGAGGGAGTGGCCTTCAACTTCCGAGACGTCTTCGAGGTCCTGGCGGGGCTGGGCGCGTGTGCCGTCCGGATCAGGATCGGCGGCGGCGGCAGCCGCAGCGACCTCTGGCAGCAGATCATGGCCGACGTGCTCGGCCCCGAACTGGACGTGCTGGAGGAACTAGAGGCCTCCGCTCTTGGCGCGGCTGTTATCGCCAGCGTGGGGATCGGAGTCTTCCGGGACTTTGCGAGCGCCTGTTCCGCCATGGTCCGCATCCGGCGGAACCTCGTCCCCGATTCCGGACGGCGGGAACTGTATGACGACTACTACGCCGTCTACCGTCACGTGTATTCGCGCGTGCGCGATCTTTCGCACGCCCTCGTCAGGCTGGGGCAGCGGGCGCCGTAGCTGTCCCGAACGCCACGCCATGTGACCGCAACGACGAAGGAGGTGGGCGCTCTTGGCAACAGAAGAGCCTGAGGCCCGCGGAACTGCGCGGGTGGAACCCGTGACGGAAGAGGCGGGGAGCGGTAGAATCACCCGCCGGACGTTTCTCAAAGTCGGCGCCGGCGCGGCCGGTGCCCTGGCGTTGGGAGGCGCGCCCCGCATCGCCTTCGCCCAGCGGCGGAAGTCGGTGCGGATTATCGCCTTCGCGCAGGGTTTCGCCTGGCCCGAACTGTTCGGGTCCAAGGGGACGGAGAAGACCGACGCCCTGCGGGCGCTGGAGAAGGAGGTCGGCGCGGACATCGCCATCGAGTGGGGCGACGAGTCCGCGGTCCGCCAGAAGGTCCTGGCCGATCTGATCTCCCGGACCGGCCGCTACGACGTCGTGTTGCTGGGCAGTGACGGCGCGGTCCAGACGTACGGATTCGGCGGCCTGCTCGAGCCGCTCGATCGCTGGATGACACGCAGCCCCTCGCCCTACGTCTCGCTGAAAGACGTCTACCCCAAGTACCTGGACGCCAATCGGATCGAGGGCGTCCTCTACGGGCTGCCCTACTACTCCTTCGGTCCCGGCGTGATGTATCGGCGCGACATCTTCCGCAAGTACGGGCTCACCCCGCCGCGGACCACCGACCAGTTTGAGAGCATCCTGAAGACCCTGAAGGAGAACTTCAAGAGGGACAACGTCGACATGTTCCCCGTCACCATGCGCGGCGCGCCGGGGGAGGAGCCGAGCCTCGACCTGCTGGGGTTCGTCTACGCCTTCGCCGGCTACGCCGCTTGGTTCGAGGGCGGCCCGACGACGGCGGCCGAGATCAGGCGGAAGAAGGCCAGGCCGATCTTCACCGGCGACTTCCGCAAGGGCTTCACCGCCTTCGTGGAGACCCTGAAGAACTACGGCTCGCCCGCCGCGTCCACGCACACCTGGGTGGACATGCTGACCCTCTGGGAACAGGGCAAGGCGGCCGTCATGATTCCGTCGGCGATCAACGCCTACCCAGCGCGGCTGGGCAGCAAGATCGAGGCGGTGCGCCAGGAGAGCCGGCTGGCACCCTCCCCGGTGGGGCCGTCGGGGAA
>JACQGZ010000123.1 GCA_016199305.1 Armatimonadota bacterium
AATGCCCAGGAGCGGGTGAACCAGCTGCAGGGCGCCGGCTTTGAGGCCTACATCCTGCCCGCGGGCAACCTCTTCAAGGTCTTCGTCGGCGCCTTCGCCGACCGGGCCAACGCGGAGGAACTGGCCGCGCGCCTGCGCGCCGTCGGGTTTGAGACGCTGATCGTCCGCCAGTAGGCCGTCCTTCGAGGAGGTCCCGTGTACCCGCGCGCCCGCCCGCCGCAGGCCTTGGGGTTCGAGCGCATCCTCTATGAAAAGCAGGATGGCGCGGCCCGCGTCACCATCAACCGGCCGGAGGTCCTGAACGCGCTCGACTTCCGGACGCTGACCGAGATGGGCGCCGCATTTCAGGACGCCTCTTGGGACGACGCCGTCGGGGTGCTGGTGCTCACCGGCGCGGGGGAGCGCGCCTTCTGCACCGGCGCGGACCTGCGGGAGCAGGAACAGTTCCTGCGGCGTCCGCGCGATTACTGGAAGTGGATGGGAGCGTTCATCGAAGCGCAGGAGCGGCTCCGCAACATCGGCAAGCCGACGGTGGCCCGGCTGAACGGGATGGTGGTCGGCGGCGGCAACGAGTTCAACATGGCCTGCGACCTGGCGGTGGCGGCGGAGGACGTGGTCCTGCGGCACGTCGGCACCGCCCGAGGCAGCGTCCCGGCCGCGGGGGCGACGCAGTGGCTGCCGCTGATCGTGGGGGACCGGCGGGCGCGGGAGATCCTCCTCTTGTGCGAGGAGTTCACCGCGCAGCAGGCCCTAGATTGGGGATGGATCAACCGGGTGGTGCCACGGGCCGACCTCGACGCCGCGGTCGCGCGCCTGGTGGACACGCTCCTGCACAAGCTCCCGGAGGTGACTCGGTATACCCGGCAGCACTTGAACTTCTGGCGCGACCTCTCCTGGCACCTCACGGTGGGGCACGCCCGGGACTGGCTGACGCTGCACGCCGGGTCTCCGGAGACCCAGGAGGGCCTGGAGGCCTTCGTTGAGAAGCGCCCGGTCGACTACGAGGGCCTCCGCCGTCGACTGGCCGCCGATGAGCCGACGGAACAGCACTGGGGCCCGCCGGTGGGACGCTGCCCGCACTGCGGCGCCGCCCATCTGCCGGAAGGCTTTACCTACTGCGGCCAGTGCGGCCGCGCGCTGAAAGGAGCCTGATCGCCATGGCCGGGCAGAGCCCGCAGAACCTGATCGTCACCCAGGAGGGGGCGGTGGCCCTGGTGCAGTTCAACCGCCCCGACGTGCTCAACGCCCTCAACCAGGCGCTGATGGATGACCTGGTCGCCGTGCTGGAGGCGTTTGACCGGGACGATGAGATGCGCTGCATCATCCTGACCGGCAACGCGCGGGCCTTCGCGGCGGGCGCGGACATCCGGGAGATGGCCGACGCGACCGCGGTGCAGATGCTGCAGGGCTACCGATTTGCTCAGTGGGAGCGGATCCGCAAGGTGACGAAGCCGCTGATCGCCGCGGTCACGGGCTTCGCCCTGGGCGGGGGGAATGAACTGGCGATGCTCTGCGACATGATCATCGCCGGCGAGTCCGCCCGCTTCGGCCAGCCGGAGATCAACCTGGGCCTGATCCCCGGCGCCGGCGGGACGCAGCGCCTGACCCGGGCGGTGGGGAAGTATCGGGCGATGGAATTGATCCTCACCGGGCGACAGCTCACCGCCCGGGAGGCGGAGGCGGCGGGGCTGGTCACGCGCGTCGTTCCGGACGAACTGGCGCTGGACGAGGCGAAGGCGCTGGCCCGCGACATCGCCTCTCGCGCGCCGGTAGCGGTGCGGCTGGCCAAAGAGTCCGTGCTCAAGGCCTTCGACATGCACCTGGAGGGGGGATTGGACTTCGAGCGGAAGTGCTTCTACCTGCTCTTCTCCACGGAGAATCACGCCGAAGGGATTGCGGCCTTCCAGGGGAAACGGCCACCGCACTTCACCGGACGATAACCCGTCATCGGCCGGACGCCGGAGGGAGGGAGAGGAGTGACCGCGGCGCCATCGCTTGAGACCGTGCTGACCGAGGAGGGGGAGGGCGTCCTGACGCTTACCCTCAACCGTCCCGACGTGCTCAACGCGGTCAACGACCAGCTGAGCCTCGAACTGGGGGAGGCGTTGAAGTACGCGGAACGGGAGCGGGGCGTCCGGTGCGTGGTCCTCACCGGCGCCGGCCGCGGGTTCTGTTCCGGCCAGGATCTGCGGGACCGGGCCGGGGTGGGAGTGGAGCCCCCGATCTCCTACGCCGATGCGCTGCGCCGGCGCTACAACCCGATCATCCAGCGCCTAGCCGGCCTGGAGAAACCGGTCATCGCCGCCGTGAACGGGGTGGCCGCGGGGGCGGGCTGCAACCTGGCGCTGGCGTGCGATCTGCGCATCGCCTCCGATCGCGCCTCCTTCATTGAGGTCTTCGCCCGGGTCGGGTTGATCCCCGACTCCGGCGGCACCTACTTCCTGCCGCGCCTGCTGGGGCTGGGCATGGCCTTCGAACTGGCCTATCTGGCCGAGCCCGTGGAGGCGCAAGAGGCATTGCGGGTGGGCCTCGTGAACCGTGTCGTTCCGCACGAGGAGTTGATGCCGACGACCCAGGAGCTGGCCCGGCGGCTGGCCGGCGGTCCCACCAAAGGGTACGCGCTGATCAAACGCGGGTTCCGGTTTGCCTCCACGGCCACGCTGCCGGAGGCCCTCGCCTACGAGGCCTATCTTCAGGAGATCGCCGGGCACACGGCGGATCACCGCGAAGGGGTGACGGCCTTCCTGGAGAAGCGCAAACCGCACTTCACGGGCAGCTGATCGTCGAGAGCCCCCTGAGACGGTGGCCC
>JACQGZ010000136.1 GCA_016199305.1 Armatimonadota bacterium
CCCGGAAGACCTGCAGTCCCGCCATGTAGGAGGGGAGTTCGACGATGACCAGGTCGCCGGGGTCGAGGAAGACCTTGGCGATGATGTCCAGACCCTGCTGGGAGCCGTTGGTGATGAGGATCTGATCCCGGGTGGCCGCGATGCCGTCCTTGGCCATCCAGCGCGCCAGTTCGTCGCGCAGGCGGGTGTCCCCCTCGGTGATGCCGTACTGAAGCGCGCGGTGGGCCTGGTCGGCCAGGATGTCGCGGGTGACCTCCTCCAGGTCGGCCACCGGGAAGGTGGTGGGGTCGGGAAAGCCGCCGGCGAAGGAGATGATCCCGCCGCGGCTCGTCAGTTTGAGCAGTTCTCGGATCAGGGAGCGCCGCATGGCGCGGGCGCTGGTGGAGAGAAACGCTTCCAGATTGACCTCCATTAATGACCTCCGGATGCGGCCAGGTGAGTTGTTCCCTCTTTCGCCCCGTTCCACCCGCCGCCCTCAGCACCAGCGCCGCCATCCTCCCGCGCCATTGTCCTCAACGCATCGGCCAGGGCGGCGAATTCTGCCAGGCTGAGGGTCTCTCCCCGGCGACGAGGATCGATTCCGGCGCGGCGGCAGGCCTCCTCCACCTGGGCTGGCTCGACCGGAGCGGCCCCCGCATCGGGCCGCAACCCCGCCAGGGCGTTGCGCAGGACCTTGCGCCGCTGGCCGAAGGCCGCCCGCACGACCGCAAAGAACAACGCTTCGTCGGCCACTGCCACCCGCGGCCGGGGCAGCACCGTCAGGCGGAGTACCGCGGAATCCACCTCCGGCGGTGGGTAGAAGGCTCCGGGGGGAACCCGCATTACCCGCGCGGCGTCGGCCCGGTACTGCACCGCCACCGTGAGGGCGCCGTAGGCCTTCGACCCCGGATCCACCCGCATCCGCTCCCCCACCTCCGCCTGGACCGTGACAATGGCTCGTTCCAGTGCCGGTAGCGATTCCAGCGCACGGATCAAGAGAGGGGAAGCAATGCCGTACGGAAGGTTGGCCACCATCTTGAATGATCCCTGTCGTGGTATTGGCGGGGGAGGGGGGACGGAGCCCCGGCGAGTAAGAACGCCCTCGAAGTCGGGGCTCCGTCCCCCCTCCCCCACCAGTTCCACGAGATCCATTTTCATGATATCGCCATGAACGATCCGTACGCTTGGGAATCCCGCCGTCGCCGCGCGCAGGATCGGGATGAGGCGGTCGTCGAGTTCGACCGCCAGGACGGAGGCGCCGGTCGCGGCCAGGGCCGCCGTCAGGGTCCCGAGCCCCGCGCCCACCTCCAGGACGCGGTCGCCGGGCGCCAGATCAGCCTCCGCCAGCAGCCGGTCCAGCACACGCCGGCTGACCAGAAAGTGCTGGCCGAAGCGTTTGCGGGGGCGGACGCCGAAGGCGCGCAGCACCCGGGCGGTGCCCGCGGGTGTGGCGAGCTGCGCCGGGTCGTCCAGGGGAAAGGTCACGACCTCTTCTTCTTGGGCTTGCCCTTCTCGATGATGTAGACCCGGACGGTGCGGCGGCCGAACTGTTTCGCCGCGCGGAGGGTATCCATGCCCAGGTCGATGCGCAGCCCCTTGATCGCCCCGCCCGTGTCGCCGGCGATGGCGTAACCGTACCCCTCGATGTAGAGGCGGCTGCGCAGCGGGATCACCCGCGGGTCCACCGCCACCACGCCGTAGCCTGCCCGCAGGCCGATGGCGGTGGCGCTGTCCACACCTTTGCAGCAGTAGGGGGAGTAGGCGGTGGCCACCAGCGTCATGACCTCATGCCCGGCGAACTGCCCCCGGGAGGCGATCAGGACCTTGGTGCCGACCCGCGTCACGCTCGGTGTGCTCTGCCGGCTGACCTCCTGGCCGAGGTAGGTGGTCGAGACCAGCTTCCTGTCGGCAAGGGTGTTGAGGAATCGCTGGACCTTCACGCCGTGCCGGCCCGGGTCGACCCGGACCATGCCGCGGGGGAGCGTCGGGTCCTTCTTGCTGACCGAGGGGACGGGGAGGGCGACGAGTGTCATCGTGAACGTCCTCTCGATCCGCACCACCCGCACCCGGGCGCCGCTCCAGAGGGAGGTCGAGGCCGAGGGGAAGACCCGGTCGGCAGGGCCGAGGGTCACGCCCATCCGGGCCAGCGCCTGCCGGGAGGTCCGGGCCGTCGTCGTGATCTGGCGGACCTGCCCGTCCACGGCGACCGTCAGAGGGATGGGGCGCTGGACCAGGACGGGGAGCCGGTCGGCGGGGGGGACGGTTGGGCGGACCACGGTCAGCGGCCGGTGCAGGACCTGGGGCACCGCCCGCCGGACGGCCTGGACCGCCGGCGCCCGCCGCAGGTGCGAGGCCGAATATCCCGTGGCGGCTCCGGAGACGGCGACGGTGACGGTGAGGATGAGGAGAGCCAGCCAGCGGCTACTTCCACCGGCCGGCGTCGGCAGGACGACCACAGTAGCGTCCGCCCGGGCATAGGCCGGTGAGGGCATGCCACCCCTCATGCCGCCACCTCCACGTCTAGAAAAGTTCGAACCCTGAGGCTCTACAGCACCCCAGGGTTCACCGCCGCAGACTATACCAGATCGGGACGGCTCGGGGCAAGCGCTTCCGGCCTACGGGAGGGATGTCAGACCTTCCACCCGAGCGACCTCTGCCAGCCTGTCGTCAAAGGTGACCATTTCTCCGGTAGGCGGGCTCCCGGCCCAGACCAACGCCGCGGCCAGTTGGAGGG
>JACQGZ010000127.1 GCA_016199305.1 Armatimonadota bacterium
GAGCACGCCCTCAGCGACGGGCCGCAGTCGCTGAACGTGGAGAACTTCGGCCGGTTGATGACCGGCCTGCGCGCCGTGGCCGCGGCGGTGGGGCGAGCGGTGTGAAGCGCATCGCCATCGTCGGGCTGGGGCTGATCGGCGGATCGCTCGGCCTGCGCATCCGCGCGCTGGGCCTGGGACGGGTCCTGGGCATCGATGAGGTCGACCAGGTGGCGCAGCGGGCGCTCGAGCGGGGCGCCGCGGACGAGACGACGAGAGACCTCGGCGGCGTGGCGGAGGCGGACATCGTGATCGTGGCCGTCCCGCTGGAGCGCACGATCGCCGTGGCCCGCGAGGTCGCCGGGCGGGCGCGGCAGGGAACCATCATCACCGACGTGGCCAGCGTGAAGGCGCCGATCGTCGCCGCCCTGGAGGGATTGTCGGGGGTCCGCTACGTCGGCGGCCATCCCATGTTCGGGACGGCCGGGCGAGGGATCGAGGAAGCGGGAGGCGACCTGCCGGCGGGTCAGCCCTACGTGGTGACCCCGACCGCGGACACAGACGAGGAGGCCCTGCAGACGCTCGTGCAGTTGATCCGGGATCTGGGGATGCGGCCCGCGCTGCTCTCGCCCGAGGAGCACGACCGGGCGGCGGCTGAAGTCAGCCACCTTCCCTACCTGCTGGCGCTGCTGCTCAGCGCGGCGGCGGGTCCGGAGGCCCGGGAGATCGCGGGGCCGGCCTTTCGGGACGCCACGCGGGTGGCGCAGAGCCCCCCCGATCTGTGGGCGGAGATCATCAAGCAGAACCGGCAGCCCGTGCTCGCGGCGCTCGACCGCTTCGGGGAGGGCCTGACGCGAATGCGGGAGGCGTTGGCCCGCGGGCACATTCAGTGGGTGGTGCGAGCGCGATGAGTCGCGTCCTGGAGATCGAACCGACGAAGACGGAGTTTCTCTCGCAGGCGCGGGGCGGGAATCTGGTGCCGGTCTCCTGCGACCTGCCGGCGGACCTGGAGACGCCCATCTCCGCCTTCCTCAAGCTCCGCAACGGCAGCGAGGCCTTCCTGCTGGAGAGCGTCGAGGGCGGCGAGAAGGTGGGGCGCTACTCCTTCATCGGTGCGGGTCCGTTCCTGCGGCTGCGCGCCTTCGGCGACGTCGTGGAGATCGACGGAGAGGGCGTCCGGGAGACCCGGCGCGGCGACCCGCTGGCTGCCGCCGGGGAGCTGCTGCGCCGCTACCGTCCGGCGGAACCGGCAGGCGGCCTGCCGCGCTTCACCGGCGGCGCCGTCGGATACTTCGGGTACGATCTGGTGCGGCACTTCGAACGGCTGCCCCACCGTCCCCCGGACGATCTGGGCCTGCCCGCCTGTTACCTGGTCTTCGCCGACGCCGTCCTCATCTTCGATCACGTCAAGCACACCATCCGCATCGTCGCCAACGCCCTCGTGGACGGGGACGGCGGCGCCGCCTACCGCCGGGCCGTCCAGCGCGTGGAGTCGCTCTATGACCGCCTGCGCGCCCCGCTGGTGATTCCCGAGCTGCTCGGCCGTGTCGATCCCCTGCAGCAGACGCAGATGCCGGTGGCCGATTTCGTCGGCGCGGTCGAGCGGGCGAAAGAGTATGTGCGCGCGGGCGACATCTTCCAGGTGGTCCTCTCCCGCCGCTTCTCGCTGGAGGCCCCCGGCGTGGATGGGCTCGCCGTCTACCGGGCGCTGCGGACGGTGAATCCCTCGCCGTACATGTTCTTCCTCGACTTCGACGGGGTGCAGGTCGCGGGGTCCTCGCCGGAACTGCTCGTCCGCGTGGAGGGGGATCTGGTCGAGACCCGGCCGTTGGCGGGGACGCGCCCGCGCGGGCGGGATGAAGACGACGACGCGCGCCTGGCCGCCGACCTGCTCGCCGACGAGAAGGAGCGGGCCGAGCACATCATGCTCGTGGATCTGGGGCGCAACGACCTGGGCCGCGTCTGCCGCTACGGCACGGTCGAGGTCAACGAACTGATGCAGATCGAGCGGTTCTCCCATGTGATGCACATCGTCAGCAATGTGCGCGGGCGTCTGGCCCCGGGACGGGACGCGATGGACGTGCTGCGCGCCTGCTTCCCGGCCGGCACGGTGACGGGCGCGCCGAAGGTGCGCGCGATGGAGATCATCGATGAACTCGAGCCGGTGGCCCGCGGCCCCTACGCCGGCGCCGTGGGCTACATGGGGTTCTCCGGCAACATGGATACCTGCATCACGATCCGGACGATCGTGATGACGGGCGGCCGGGCGTACGTGCAGGCGGGGGC
>JACQGZ010000131.1 GCA_016199305.1 Armatimonadota bacterium
CGTCAGCAGCGTCTCGGTGACGCGCTCGAGGGGCGCCCCCAGAGCTGAGGCCAGCTCGTCGGCGCTGCGGCCGTCACACGCTTCCCACACCCGGAGCGTCCAGGGATCGAAATGAAAAAGGCGGGCGCGCTCGAGATCCAGCAGGAGGACCTCACCGTCGAGCGTCGTCCCCAGCAGCCCGGATGGGCTCACGGCGCGGGCGCCGACGTCACCGAGGCCAGGGTGCCCAGGACGATGAGACGGTAGGCGGCGCTGTAGGCGGGCGTGCAGGAAACCAGGGCGATGCCGCGCAGCCCCGGCGGGGCGTCCAGCACATCGACCCGGTCCGGCGTCACCACCACGGACCGGGACACGGTATAGGTGTACCGGCGTCCCCCGAACTCCAGCACGATGGGGTCGCCGGGACGCAGCGCGTTCAACCGGAAGAAGGGCGCTCCATATGTGGTACGGTGGCCGACGATGCCGACGATCCCCGGGCTCCCCGGCAGAGAGGTCCAGGAGATGTGCCCCACGCCGAACCTGCGCAGGTTATCCGGGTGCGCCCCCGGAGGAACGAATCGCCGGAGCCCCATGCGGGGAATGTTGAGCACCAGGCCGGTCGTCCCTGCCTGGACAGCGCGTGCGGCGGGTGCCGGGTGTGGAACTCCGGGCGCCGGGGCAGCGGCGGCCGGGCCCCCCGATCCCGCGCGTTGCTCCCACGCGGCGAGGGCGGCGGTCTGCGCCGGGGCTACCGCCAGGGTGGTGTAGGCCACCCATCCGACCGGCGAGAGCATCAAAAGGATTCCGGCAACGATCAGAATGTTGGCGGCCGCTCGGAGAGGGAAGGCCTGAAAGCGCCCGACGGGGCGGCGCCGGTCCTGCCAGATCAACACGTGCCGATCACCGGGTGCGGGTCCTGCGCCTCAGCAGCCATCCTGTGGTTGTGAGCACGAGACCCGCCGCGAACGGGAGCCAGAGGGAGGCGCCGCCATAAGGCAGGACCTGCTGCGCCGGCGAGGGCGTGGCGGGCGCGGCCGCGGCGCGTGGCAGGGCGGGAAGCACAACGGGAGTGATTCTGGCGGCCGGCCGGGCCGTCGGTGCAGCCGGCGCGACCACGGGAACCGCCGCCGCCACGGTCGGTGGGGCCACGGGTGTCGGCGGCGCTGGAGTGGGGGCGCTCTCCGCGGTCTGCGCCGTTGGCGTCGGAGAGGGAGACGGCTGGGCGATCAGAATCGGCGCGCCGATACCAAGCAGTGGCAGGAGGATCAGTACGATGGGAATGATGGGCCCGGGGCCTGCCCCTCCGCCTCCGGGCGGGGGCGCTGGAGGGGGAACGGGAGAAAAGGCCGTCGCTCCGTCGGCGAGCGGGATGACCGCCAGTCTCAATCCGCCGCCCTGCAACCTCCACCTCCTTCTCCAGCGGTCTCTGCCGTCACACAAAAAGGGGGACGCTACTAGTTTGCCCGCTCTGCCTGGAAACCCTTCAGCGGGACCATGAACGGTGACGGCCTGGAACCGCTGTCCGGTCCAGGCCGCCTTGCTGCGGTGTTGCAGCTGCGATCTACTCTGCGATGGCGCCCCTCGACAGCACGCGCACCTGGTCAGCCAGGTCGCCCTCTCCCGGCTCAACCTGCGCCTGCTGGTCCTCTGGTGTAGCGACCAGAGCCGGCACCCCGAGGGCGAGCGCAAGCAGAAGGAGGCCGACTAGACCAATACCGCCCAGCCCACCTGCTGCCCCGCCCCCGCCGGGAGAGGATCCAGGCGGCGACCCGCCTCCGGGTGGCGAATCGGGTGAAAACGGCTGTCCGTTGCCTGCGATAGGGATTGTGGCGACCGTCAAGCCCAACCCATAGCCCTTTGGCATAATCCGCCCCCCCTTTGCTCCTCCGAGTGTAGGCCCCGGCCGTCGGCCGGCACAATCTGTCGAAATACAGATACTTTCCGGCCAAAGAGGGAGATAAGCCGGTTCCTGGGGTCAGGGGACCTCCGGGCCCCACGGGAATATAACGCCCCGATGATTGAGACGTGGAGCCTGGGAAAGACCTTTCAGCGGCCTCCCTGGCCGTTTTCTATGGCGTTTCGCCGGCTGCACCGGCCCGTCCGGGCCCTCCAC
>JACQGZ010000132.1 GCA_016199305.1 Armatimonadota bacterium
GCGACCGGCTGCGCGTGCGGGTGCGGCTCATCGACGCGGGCACCGGCGAGCAACTGGAGAGCGGCCTGTTCGATCGCCCCTGGGGTGACCTGTTCGCGCTGCAGCGGGAGATCGCGGATTCGGTGTCGCGGTTTCTGCGCGAACGTCTGGGGCGGGAGATCCGGCTGCGCGAGCAACGGGCCGCCACACGCAACGTGGCGGCATGGGAGCTGGTACGACGGGCGGAGGAATGGACCGAGGACGCCGACGCCCTCGAACGGGCGGGGGACCTCGAGGCGTCCTCCCGCCTCCTCGGTCAGGCGGACTCGCTGCTCGCCCAGGCGGAGCGGATGGACTCGAAGTGGAGCGATCCAATCCTCGCGCGCGGCTGGCTGACCCGCACGCAAGCCGGGTTGGCAGACGACCGCGGGATCCGCGCTGAGACCGGCCGCGAACGCACCGCGGTATCGTGGCTCCGCGCTGGCCTCGCGCACGCGGAGCGGGCCCTGCGCGTCAGGCCGCATGACCCACGCGCGTTGGAGCTGCAGGGCGCCGTGCACTTCTCACTGTGGCGTGCGCACCGGGGCGATTCGGCGCAGGCGGCGGGCCTGCTCGCGGCCGCCGAACGGGATCTCCGGACGGCAGTCGCGACGAATCCAGGCCTAGCGCGCGCCTGGAACACGCTCAGCCTGGTCTATCATCAGCGGGGCGACTGGGCACAGGCCGACCGCACCTTGCGCCGGGCCCTCGAGGCGGACGCCTACCTCAGCGAAACGGCGCCGAGCATGGAGGTGCTCATGTTCGCCTCGCTCGAGCTCGGCGACTCCGCGGCCGCCAGATCGTGGTGCGAAACGGGCCGCACCCAATTCCCCAGCGACTATCGCTTTTGGGGATGCGAGCTCACGATCCTCGGCTGGCGGGGGACGAGCGCCGGGGACGCGGCGCGGGCCTGGGTTTTGCTGCGCAGGGTCGAGCAGCGCGACAGCGGCAACCTCCTCGCCACAGGTTGGGCCGTCCGGCGCCTGATGGTCGCCGCCGTGCTGGCCCGGGCAGGCCTCGCTGACAGCGCGAGAAACGTCCTCCGGACGACGCGCGCGGGTGTGCCGAGCGCCGCCCTTCTCCCGAGGCTCGGCCTGTATGAAGCCTTCGTTCACACCGAGTTGGGCGAACGCGACGAGGCGCTGAGCAGGCTCGGCGAGTTTTTAGGCACCTACCCGCAGCAGCGCAGTTACGTCGCCAATACTCGGTGGTTCGCTCCGCTCCGCGGCGACCCACGCTTCACGACGCTCGTTGGCCTCCCCGCGGATTCGGCCGTCCAGCGCGGCGGTCGACGGTAGCTGTCAGCGGGCCGAGGCCTAGGGGCCGCCCGGAGCTCGCTGAATGTAGGCACCAAGCGATTGACGTAAGCTATCGGCATACGCAGTCCCCACTAATCCCGCGTAATACGGGAACACGAACTTGTCGTGCGCCGCCAGCGTGAAGAACACCGCATCCACTTGCAGCCGCGGGCTCCTCACGTGCCACGTCTCCCCGGAGCGGTGATACGCCGTGATGGTTACGCTGTCGATGTCGTCAGCAGCCCAGGGAACCTTTGGTAGCAGCCATTTATCGGCCTCGCAGCTGTAGATCGTGGGGTCGCAGTGGGGTTTCGCCAGGAAGATTATCGGCCGTCCATAATCGCGCGGCGTCACATACGGGCCGAACACGTCGTAGGTGCGGCCGTACTCCCTGGCGATCCGCTGCGCCCGCTCCCGGCTCTCGAACACACCCACCACCGTGTGCGGGGACGCGTACGACGCGACGACGTAAACCGGGGTTCCGGTTCTGTAACCGTCCGCGGCCGCGGCCAGACGCCGCAGCAACCCGGCGGACAGTTCCCGAGTCGTGTCCTGCGCCATCATGGTCGCCCCCGGCGGCGCCGCAGTCGGTCGGGTCGGCGCTCGGGCAAACGTGACGACCAGCATACCTCCTGCGAACAGGACGGGCACGACAAGCTTGGTGGCGGCCATACGAGACCCCCCATTGTGTAGGGGGTTAACGATAGACCGGGGGGCGTCACCCGCTAGCGACGCCGCGGCCGCCGCCCCCAACCCCTTGGCTTTGCGCAGCTTGCCGACTAGCTTGCACGGCTGAAATGGCGGACTTGACGCTGTCGCGCAGCCAGCTGCTGCTGCTCGCCGGGACGGCCAACCGGCCGCTCGCCGAGGAGA
>JACQGZ010000133.1 GCA_016199305.1 Armatimonadota bacterium
CGACCGTCACGGGCGGCAGGTCCACCAGTTGAATCTGGATGTTCTCGAAGGGCACCATTCCCGGCAGCGGCAACCGGGTCGTGAAGGGGTAGTCGGCGACCTCCGGCTCCGCCCGGCTGAGTGCTTTCAGGAGCGAAGACTTGCCGGTGTTGGGCGCCCCCACCAGCACCACCTGTCCGGCGCCCTCCTTCGGCACGTGATAGAAGGGCTTGGCTCGCGCCGCCCCCTTCTTCCGCTGCTCGACCGCGTTGCGCGTCCGGGCGATCCGCCGCTTGATGTCCGCCTGCATCTTCTCCGTCCCCTTGTGCTTGGGGATGGTGGCGAGCATCTCTTCGAGGGCGGCCAGTTTGTCCTGCGGAGTGGTCGCTTCCTTCCACTTCCGCTCGGCGGCCAGGTAGTCAGGGGTTAGATTGGCAGGCATCGAAGCATCCCCATTGTAGCAAGGGACCCTCGGGGCGCTCGTCTGGCGGGGGCGGCCCTGGTACACTCGCAGCGGCCATGCTCGCCCCTCTGCGGGTGCGCAACTTCCGTAACCTCTGGATCGGCCAGAACATCTCGCTGGCGGGGGATCAGTTCAAGTTCGTGGCGCTCGCCTGGCTGGTGCTCTCGCTCACCGGGCGCAGCGGCGCGCTGGGCACGGTCCTGATGCTGCAGGCGATCCCGCGCTCGATCTTGATGCTCCTGGGGGGTGTGGTCAGCGACCGGCTGCGCCCGCGCACCGTGATGCTGGCCTCAGACATCCTCCGCGCCGCAGTGGTGGGGGTGTTCGCGCTGCTCACCGCCACCGGCCGGATCACCATGACGGCCGTCTACGGCTTGGCGCTGCTCTTCGGGATCGTCCACGCCTTCTTCTTCCCCGCCGCCTCCGCCATCATGCCCGAACTCGTCGACCCGGTCATGCTGCGCCAGGCCAACGCGCTCAACCAGGTGACCAGTCAGATCATCCTCTTCGCCGCGCCGGGCCTGGCGGGATGGCTCGTGGCCGGGGTGGGCACCGCCGGCGGCTTCGCCGTGGACGCGTCCAGTTTCCTCATCTCCGCCCTGTTCCTGACGTTCATTGTCACCGCCCCCCGTCCGCGTGCAGCGGCCGCGCAGAGTCCCTGGCGGGATTTCGCGGAGGGGGTAGGCGTGCTTCGCCGGGACCGCCTCCTCACCGCGCTGATCGTGATGGCCTCCGTCTTCTTTTTTGGATACGCCGGGGCGACGTATGTGGGCCTCCCGGTGCTGGCGAAGGGGCCGCTCGCCGCCGGGCCACAGGGGATGGGGATGCTCTTCTCCGCGTATGGCTTGGGCGCGCTGGCCGGCGGGATCGTCGGGGGCGCGATCTCTGTTCGCCGCCGCGGGCCGCTGAGCCTCGCACTCATCGCCGCGATGGGCGTGGTCTTCGGGTCCATCGCCCTGGTCAGGACGGTCTGGCAGGCCGCGGCGCTACTCCTCCTCTCCGGAGCGGTCTTCTCCTGGCTGGGCATCACCTACGTCACGCTGATCCAGCAGCGCGCCGACCGCGCGTACGTCGGCCGGGTCATGGGGATGCTCATGTTCGGGGTCTACGGCCTCTACCCGATTTCGTACGGCCTGGCCGGCTGGATCTCGGAATTTGTCGGCGTGCGGGCGCTCTTTGTGGGCGGCGGGGCGATGATCGCGGCGTCGGCGCTGGCGGGGTTTTCGCTGCGCGAACTCCGCGAACTGGACTAGGCCCCCTGGTCAGGCCATCCCGTACTCGCGCAGCAGTTCCTGTTTGACCTCCTGGGCGGCGCGCGACATGAACGTCTGAATGTCCTCCGGCCCTTGCGGGTTGGCGCCATCCGGCCCCGGCGTCCACACCCGCGTGGCGGCGTATTCGAGGAACGGCGAGATGGAAGCGAAGGGGTAGATGATGTACACCTTCTTGCCCGTGGCGTGGGCATGGATCATCTCGGAGAGGGCGCCGAACGACATCTGCCCGGTCGGGTAGAAGACCACGTTCATGTCGCTCTGATCGATCAGCCGCAGGTCCCGCACCACCGTGGCGCGCCCCAGGTTGAGCCGGGTGCGCTCGTCGAGGGAGGCCGCCCACTCCCGCGCCCGCTCCAGCGACCCCGCCCAGGCGGCGATCTCCGCCCGCTGCTCCGCGGAGAACTGCGCGTCGAACTCCTTCGTGCCGAGGCGCCCCAGGGCAACCGCCTCCTCATCCTTCACCGACAGGGGATCGAAGACCACGAAGTGCTCGCGCAGACTGCGGGCGAAGGCGCGGGCCTCGTCGATTAGGTTCCAGAGTCCCTCCCGCCGGAGGTGGGTGATGGGATAGCCGAGGTAGATGCGGGGCCTTTTAAAGCAGATGAGATCGAAGAGGGTCTGCGCCGGCTCGTCGTGCGCCACCAGGTAATGCGGCACCCGCTCGTAGTCGGCGAGCATCTTGGTGAGGAAGACCTCCTGCTCCTGCCACATGATCACTTCGTTGGTGGGGACCTGATCGCGCCACTGCTCGGTGTCGTTGAGGCGCTGGAGGATCTTGTAGACGCTGTCCACGATCGTCACGTAGAAGATCCCTTCCGGACGGATCGGCGGCGCGAGTTTGAGTTCCGGCAGGCTCTCCTGCACCGCCGTGGGTTCGGGGCGGGCGAGCCGGCGGCGCGTCTCGTCGAAGATGAGTTTGAGGTAGTGCGTGTCCAGACCGGGGATCAGGTGCCCCTTCCACCAGAAGCAGGCGTGGGTGACCAGGATGGTGGCGGAGTCCTCCTGCCAGAGCTCCGGGTCGTTGACGAGCTCGGTCAGGGCGACCGCGCGCAGTTGCTGCAGGGCCTCGGGGGACATGTCCAGGATCGTCTCGGTGCGCACCTCCAACCCCAGGTCGCGGGCGCGGTCCAGCATCAGCCGGCCCACGTCGACCATGCGGATGCGCCTGATCGGCGAGGTCCACCGTCCCTCGGCGATGGCGGACTCGATGCGCTGCTCCGCCTCGTCCACCAGGCGCACGAGGTAGCCCGGCCCGCCGCCGAGTTCCCGGACCTTGCCGCAGCCGCTGACACCCGTGGCGATGACGATCATGAGTCCTTACCTCCCACCCTCCCACGCCCGCCGGCCGCTACACCTCAAAGGCTCCTACCCGTTTCCAGTCCACCTCCAGACCCAGCCCCGGCCCCTGGGGCAGGTCGAGGGCGCCCTCGCGCGGCTCGGGGAACGGCGCGGTGAAGATGTCCCGCAGGGGGTTCTCCGTGTAGCCGTCGGCGCTGAGGAGCTCGGGGAGCATGTATTCGTAGGTCATGAAATTCGGGACGGCCGCGGCCAGGTGCAGGGTGGCCAGATGGGCCACCCCGGCGGAGAACCCGGTGTGGGGCGCGATGCGGAGGTTGTAGGCGTAGGCCAGCGCGCCCAGCCGCAGCGCCGCCGTGAACCCGCCGATGCGGCCGATCTCCGGCTGGAGCACGTCCACGGCGCGGCGCTCGATCAGATCCCGGAAGCCGAAGACCCCGAACTCCGACTCCCCCGCCGCCAGCGGGACCGCCTGGCCGCGGCGGACCAGTGCGTACCCGGAGATATCATCCGGAGGCACCGGCTCTTCCAACCAGGTGATGTCGAACGGTTCCAGCTGGCGGCCGAGGCGGATGGCCGTGGCGGCGTCGTAGGCCCCGTTGGCGTCGAGCATGATGGCCACCTCCGGCCCCACCGACTCCCGGATGGCGCGCACCGACTCCACGTCCGCGCGCAGGCCGCCCAGCGCCTCGGTCCGGCCGATCTGCACCTTGATGGCGCGGAATCCCCGCCGCGTCATCGCCGCCGCCTCGGTCGCCATCCGCTTGATGTCGGTCAGGTAGACCTTGGACGCGTAGCAGGCCACGGGATCGCGGCCGGCCCCGCGCAGGCTGCGGTAGAGCGGTTCGCCGGCGCCGCGGGCGAGCAGGTCCCAGAGCGCGGTATCGACGCCGCTCATCGCCTCCAGGACGAAGCCGCGCGAGTGCCCCCAGCGGCGCAGTTGGGCGAACATCTGCTCCCAGAGGCCGGCGATGTCCCGCGGGTCGCGGCCGAGCAGCAGCGGCGCCAGCAACTCGTCGACGACCGCCGCCGTCACCTGCGGCGCCTTCCGCGCGATGCACTCCCCCACCCCGGTGAGCCCGTCGTCGGTGGTGACCTCGACGAGGGTCGCATAGAACGTCGAGTAGTCGCCGATGGCGAAGGAGACCGGCTTGGGGGCCCGCGCGGCCAGGGGATGGGCGACGACGCGCTCAATCTTCATCGATAGAGATCCTCCTCCAGCGGCCGGACCAGATCGGCCGCGCTTCCGCCGTCGCGGATCAACCGCGCGCCCCGGATGAGGACGGCCGGCCGCCCCTCATCCGCCTGTCCCTGCAGCAGTCCCGCCGCCCCCGCCAGTTCATCCGCCACCGCTTCGATGGTGCGCCGGAGGACGTAACCATAGCGGTCGGCCTGGCCCACGTAGCTCAGCAGCGGCGCGAAGCCCGCCACGCCGATGGCCACTCCGACGGCGCCGTTGCGGTGGGGCCGGCCGTGGCTGTCGCTGATGATCACACCCACCCGGGCGCCGCAGGCCGCCGCCACCGCATCGCGGATCTCGCCCGCCGAGCGGTCGGGATCCTCCGGCAGCAGGCTGACCACGTCTTCGCTGCCGGCAACGTTGGAGTGGTCCAGGCCGGCGTTGGCGCAGATAAACCCGAGGCGGTGTTCGGCGATGATCAGGCCGGGACGCGAGCGGTTGATGGCGCGCGACTCCTGCAGGACGATTTCGGCGAGCCGCGGATCTTTGCCGGTCTGGCGTGCCAGCTGTTCCGCCGCAGCGGTCGGACGAACGGTGCGCAGGTCTACCACGCGCCCCTCGGCCTTGGAGATAACTTTCTGCGCGACGACCAGCACATCCCCGTCCTCCGGCGTGAGGCCATTCTGCTTCAGGCTGTCGACGATTGTCCGCGGCAGGTCCGCACCGGCGCCGATCTCCGGCAACCCGCTGAGGGCCCAGAGTTGCAGCCGCGTCGCTGGCGCGGTCACGGAAGATCGAGCGCGAATTTGATGGCTTGGTCCAGCGCCTGGAGTTTGGCGGTGGAGAGCGTCGTCAAGTAGTCAATCAGGAAATTCCTGGGGATGGTCGTGATGGTGTCGGCGTTGGCCACACTCTTCTTCGGCACCCCATCCGCCGGCCCCAGCGGAACCTCAACGGGAATGCGGCGGATCGTCTGGGTGAGCGGGACGACGGTGACCGCGGCGCGCACCCGGTAGGCCTGGTCTCGCGAAACGAGGACGGCCGGGCGCCGGCCGACGGGTTCCGGAAATTGGACCCACCAGATCTCGCCCCGCTTCACGGCCACCGCTCCCGGGCCAGGGTGGCCGCAGTGGCCTTGGCGTAGGCCGTCGCTTCGCTGGCTTCCGGATGCTTCCGATAGCCTTCCTCGTAACGTCGGACAGCCCGGGCCTTCTCTTGCTCCGCCAGGGACATGGCAATCGCTTGCTGGACCACGCGGCTGCGGGAAAGCCCGCGGCGGCGGCGGATTTGCTCGATGGCCGCCGCCTGCTCATCGGGCAGGGTGATGGTTACCTTTTTCATACCAGAGTCATACTACCATTGGTGTAGGATGGGCGTCAATCCCGCACACCTTCAGGACGGTACCGGTACACCTGCCGCCTGTGCACTTCATCGACAAAGCCCAGCCGACGATACAGCTGAACCGGCGTTTCCGCCGGATCGGTAAAGAGGATGATCGACCGGCAACCCCTCGCGTAGGTATCGGCCAGAATATGACACAGGAGGTACCTGGCGATCCCGCGGCCGCGGAATGGCACGCGCGTGGCCAGGTGGAAGAGCAGCCGATCCTCCCCTTCGTACCAGGCGAGGACCGCGGCCGGCTCACCGTGAAGGCGCGCCAGCAGAAAACGCCCCTCGCCAGCCAGTTCGGCCCGGCGGAGCGCCAGTTGCCTCTGCACCGCCTCGGCATCGGGGTCACCCTCGCTGTCGGAAAACCCCTTGAGTTTGGTGACGACGTAATCATCCAGATTGCTCGTCAGGGTGACCGGTTCGATGGCGAGATCGGACACCGCGGGTGCTTCGGGGACGGGCCCTACGTGGGCGAGAAAGACCTGGGCGCCGGCCGCGACGAATCCTGCGGCCTGCAGAGCGGGACCCAGCGCAGTGTCGCCCTCGGGGTCGTCGATGAAGACGTCCACGCGGCGGTCGCTGAAGTACGCCTGCACGTCTGCGCGGAACTCGGAAACGCGTTCCGGGCTCACCCCGCGGATGAGGACATGCGCCCCAATCGGCGCCAGCACGTGCCGGCTGTAAAACCCGAACGGCCTCTCTTCCACTAGATAGCCCAACTCCGGATAGGAGGTCATGTACCAGGCGGGGACGAGTCGCACGAGCTCGTCGTGGAAAGGGTGGCGCGAGGGACTCATGAAGCGCCCGGCCGCCGCCTGGATCGCCTCCGGCGACACCGCCCGGATGATCGCGGGGTAGCGTTCAAGATAGTCCAGCCCCAGGCCATAGAGTTCGATCTCCGCCAGGGCGCCGGCGAGACCGCCGTGCGTCTCCAGGCGCACCGCGAGCGACCCGGTGAGGAAGTCACGGGCGTCGGCCACCTCGGAGGCCGTGGGTCCCTCGCGCTGGAAGCGGGCGGCCTCCTCCAGGATCGCCTCCACGGCGCGGTCGACGTTCGTGGGATGGACGCCGGCGCGCGCCCACCACGGACCCGGCAGCAACCCGGCGCGCGCTTCCACGTAGGCGTAATAGGCCAAGCCCATCTTCTCGCGGACGCGCTCGCCGACACGACCCATCATCCCCTGGCGGCCCAGGATGAGCGTCGCCAGCATCACCGCGTAGTAATCGCGGTCGTTTCGGGCCACCGCGACGCCGCCCAGGACGATGTCCGCCTGGCTCTTGCCGGGCAGCGCGATGCTCTCGCGGCGGGGCGCGTCAGACGCCGTGGGTTCGATGCCCGGCGCGGACGCGACCTCGGCGTCCTCCTTCCCGCGCGCCCAGCGTCCGAGGACGGCCTCCACCTCGCCGAGCGCGAACTCCGGCCGCAGGTCGCCGACCAGGACCAGAATCGTTCCCTCCGGCCGGTAGCGGCGCTCATGGAAGACCGCCAGCGCCGCGCTGTCGATCTCTTTCAGAACCGCCCCCTCACCATCGGGCGGCTGCGCGTGTGGGTGGCCCTGGGGGAAGGCCATGCGCCGGAAGGCTCGTTCGGCGGCATAACGGGTGTCCTTCTCGTGGATGCTCAGGGCCGTCAGCAGCTCTCCGCGCGCCTTGGCGACCTCATCCGCCGGAAACGCCGGCGTGGTCAGCACCTCCGCCCCCAGACGGAGGTACGCGGACAGATCTTCCGCCAGCACCCGGCCGGAGAGGGCTATCGCCTCCAGCCCCGGCAGCACCGCGAGTGACGCGCCCATGCCGTCCAGGCGGGCGGCCAGATCCTGCGCGCTCGTAGACCGCGTCCCCCGCTGGAGCGTCGCGGCGACGAAGCGGGCCAGACCCGGTTGCCCCCCGTCGAAGCGGGAGCCGGCGGAGATCAGCGCGTACAAGGCCACCATGCCGCTGCCCCGCCGGTCCACCGCGAGCAGGCGCACGCCGTTGGGCAGGACGGCACGGTGAATCTGATCCGCGCCCACGACTCCCGGCGCCTCCTGCGCGCGGACGGGTCGGCCCGGCCCGCTCCAGCACGCCACCCCGGGAGTGACGGCGACGGCTGTCGGCGAGGCGGCGCTCCGTGCGCCTTCTTCAGGAACATACCAGCCCACCGTGCGCCGGCGGGGATCGAAAGTCGCCGCCGCCACCCGCTGCACCTCGGCGGCGCCGACCCGCGCAATCCGGTCGGGCAGCGCGAAGAAGGCCTCGGGATGATCCACCATGGCGTAGGCGCCAATCGCGCCGGCGAAGCCGTGGACGCCGTCGCGCGCATAGACGAACTGGGCCCGCGCCTGGCGCTTTACCCGGGCCAGCTCCTCCGGCGTCACCTCCTCCCGCGTCACGAGGTCGATGGCCTCGAGGATGGCCTCCTCTACAGGCGCCGCCCCCACGCCGGACCGCGCCGTCGCGCCGACCCGCAGCAGACCGGGATCCCGCATCGGATACGCCGAAGAGCCGGCCTCGGCAGCCAGTCCCCGGTCTACCAGGGCCCGATAGAGACGGGACGACCGCGCCGCGCCACCATTGAAGGGCCGCCCGCCTCCGAACCCGCTGAGCACCCCATCGAGAACCAGCAGGGCGGGCAGATCCGGATCGGCGGCCGCCGGGACGCGGAAGGCCATCTGCACGTAGGGCGTCGCGCCACCCGGGCGTTGGACCACCACGCGCCGCTGCCCTTCCTGCGGCGGCTCGGCCGCGCGCACCGGCGGAATGCCCGGGCCGGGCGGGATCGCGTCAAATGCCCGCCGCACCTGCGCGAGGGCCTCCGCGGTGTCGAAGGCGCCGACGGCGACGATCAGAGCATTGCCCGGATGATAGTAGGCGCGGTAGTGCGCGTACAGATCGTCGCGCGTCATCGCGCGCAGATCGGCCTTCCAGCCGATCACCGGATGACGGTAGGGGTGGACCTTGAAGGCGAGCGCGTCCACCTCCTCATAGAGCGTCGCGGCCGGCATGTTTTCCAGCCCCTCCCGCTCCGCGATGATCACGGTCCGCTCAGACTCCACCTCCGCCGGCTCGAAGAGGGTGTGGCGGATGCGGTCGGCCTCCAGGTCGATGACGAAGGGCAGGTGGCCGGCCGGGAGGACCTCGTGGAACGCGGTGTAGTCCTTGGAGGTGAGGGCGTTCCAGCGGCCGCCCAACCGCTCGACGGCCCGGGTGAGGACCCCCTTGGGATGGTCGGGCGTGCCCTTGAAGAGCATGTGCTCCACCCAGTGCGAGGCGCCGGTAACACCGGGCGCCTCGTTGCGGCTGCCGACGCCGTACCAGATCCAGAAGGTCACCACCGGGGCGCTGTGGCTCTCCAGGAGCAGGATGCGCAGGCCGTTGTCCAACTGTGCGAGATGCGGAGTCTCCATGGTGCCTCCAGGCCGGGCCGCGGGCGGAGCCGTGGCGCCTCCGCCGCGAGGGTAGAATCTCTATGGAGGAAAATCCATGGCGATTGTACCAGGACGCCCCGCATCCGACGAAGACTAGGTGCCCCTGCCGGGCTTACGCCGCATCGATCTAGACCGGCACCGCCGCGCGCTCCTGCGGCGCTTTGCCGTTCGGACCGAAGCGCAGTGCCGGCGCTTCGTGGACGCCCTGGGCTTCTGCTACGCGTTCACCGCCGGCCCGGGCGACATCCCGGGCCTCTTCGACGTCATCGGGACGCGCAGCGTCGATCGGATGTGGTCGTGGGCCTGGCAGTGGAAGGACGCGCTGGCCACCCGCCGGCGGCTCTTCTACGGCCGCGTCCTCCGTCGCAAGCCGACCTACATCTCCCTGGCCTACCTCCCCCACTTCTACGCGTTGTCCGGGAACGTCGGCGAGCCCGACGACTACCTGACCGCCTACGAGGCCGGTCGCCTCAGCGCTCTGGCCCGTGAGGTCTACGAGCAGATCGCCCGCGCCGGCCCCGTCAACACCTGGGCGCTGCGCCGCCGCTTCATTGGGACGCGGGGCTCGGGCAACCGGCTGCACCGAGCCCTGGACGAGTTGCAGGAACGCTTCTTTATCGCCAAGGTTGCCGAGGTGGAGGGGCGCGGCAATTACGCCTTCATCTGGGATGCTTTCTCGCGCTGGATGCCGGACGTGGTGCGGCAGGCCGGCGGGATCCGTAGCGAAGACGCCGCCGGGGCCGTCCTGCGTGGCTACCTGAAGATCGTGGGCGCCGCGTCCCCGCGCCAAGTGGAGGAGCTCTTCCGCTGGCCGCCTTCGCTGCTGCCCGCCGCGGCGGATCGCGCCGCCGTCGTGCCGGTGGACTTAGACGGTACCTCCGGCGCAGAGTCCGTCTGGACCCTTCCCGATGTGCTGCGGGCGATGCGCCCGCCCGCGCGGTCCCGTCCGCTTACTCGGTCCCGAAGGTCAGCCCCAGCGCGTTGATCCACTGCCGGTACCGGATGGAAGCCCGGTCCGCCCGGTGGTGGAACTCCGCCTGCAGATCGCGCGGCAGCCGACTGGGATGCTGGTGCTCGACGATGGCGGTATCTTCGACCATCAATCCATCCTGAAAGGCGCGGATGACCTCCTCGGGTACCTCCCAACCGTGGTTCATCGCCACCCACATCCAGCCCCGGCTGCGGTTCTCCTCCACCGGCGTCACCGCATAGTAGATGGCGAAGCTGCGCTCGCCCCGCTTGATGAAGTAGGCGCTGAGGGGGCGCATCGCGCGGTAGTCGTAGGTGACGTACCCTGCCGTGCCGCGGCCGTCCTGGTCGAGCTGGAAGACGCGGATGCCGGTGGCCTCCACGCCGTCGTCCGTGAGCCGCGCGTCGTAGTCGGCGATCTCGGTGTGTTGCCGGTCGCCCAGCCGGCCCTCGTGGACAAACGGGAAGTGCGCGACGTCGAGGAAGATCTCGATGAAGCGCGGACCACTGGCCTCCCCCTCGTAGGGGCCGCAGAAGATCTTCCGATAGGACGGGTCGTCCCACTCGGGGAAGGCGGGGATGTCGTGCTTCGGCTCGCCCGGGCACGCCCAGAGCCAGCCGTACCGCTCCTGCACGCGAAAGGTGATCGCCCCGACCGTCTCCGGAATGCGCTCTCCCGGCCCCGCGGGGATGAAGAGGCACCGTCCATCGGAGCCGTAGGTGTAGCCATGGTAGCCGCATTCAATGACCGGCGTCGGCTCCCCGTCGACCGTCTGCGTGAGGAACTTCCCTCGGGACAGTTCGTACCCCCGGTGGATGCAGAGGTCCCGCCAGACCCGGACCCGTGCATCCGGCCGCCAGAGCAGCAGGTCGACGTTGAGGAGACGCGTGGTCGCCCGCCCGCCGATGGGGAGGGGATCGACCCCGTCGCGCAGCGGCGCGGCGGGGCCGACCACATGCCAGTCATCGCGCAGCACAGGGTCGACCGGCTTCCCCTCCCGGTCGAGCAGGACCGGACTCGTCGTCAGTGCCGCCGGCGCGCCGCTCACTTCGGCTCGTTCTCCCAGGGCCCGACGATGCCCGGCGCGGCCCATTCCATCGTCATCAGCTGTTCGTAGGTGGCCCGCTGGCCGGCCGGCACCCGGAGGATGCCCCGGCGGTCGCGGATGGGGCCGGTGAAAGGATCGAAGAGCGGCTGTCCCGTCTTCGGGTCGGTGGCGGACATCTGCGCCAGGCGGTCCATCACCAGGTCATAGACGGACGTCCGCGCGCCACCCGCAGCGCCGCCGAGGGTGGCCCGCGCCGCCTTCAGCCGCGCCACCCAGGCGGGGTTGATCGGCATCCCGGATTGGGCGCCCATCTCCACCGCACCCTCCTTCAGGCGCCACCAGATGTCGATGTTCTCCAGGTTGCCGGCAGTGTACTTCCCGGCGCGCACCTTGGAGAGGAAGTCGATATAGATCTTCTCCCAGTGCACCAGCTGCCCGGAGACGACATGGTTGGGGGCGAACCGGTACATCGGCGAGTAGTGGGAGAAACTGGGCAGCCCCTTGCTGGCCATGACCTGCACGAAGGTCGGCGAGTCCTCGGTCTGGGTGCCGACATCGACGCCCTCGGCGCGCAGCGCCTCGGTCGCCTCCTTGGCCTTCGCCGGGTTGAACCAGTCGAAGATCCAGCGCACGTGCACGGTCGCCTTCGGGTTCACCTCGCGCACGCCCAGGGCGAACGCGGAGATGTGCCGCTTCACCTCCGGGATGGGAAACGCGGCCAGATAGCCGACCTTGCCGGTCTTGGTGAGGGCGCCCGCCACCAGGCCGTTGAGATAGTAGACCTGGTAGAACTCGGCCTGATAGGTCGCCATGTTGGGGGCGCGCTTGAATCCGGTGGCGTGCGCGAAGATCACGGTCGGGTACCGCTTGGCCGACGCCAGCGTCCCGTCCATGTAGCCGAAACTCGTTGTGAAGATGACCCGGCAGCCCTGACTCACCAGCTTGTCGATGAACGGCTCGGTCTGCGCGTCGGGCACGCTCTCGACGAAGGCGGTCTCAACACCCGGGACGGCTTTCTCCACGGCCAGCCGGCCCTGGTCGTGTGCGTGGGTCCACCCGTAGTCTCCGATGGGCCCGACGTACAGGAAGCAGGCTTTGAGCTTCGACTGCGCCGACCCCACCGGCGCAAGCCCCAGCATCAGGACGGCGACGACCAGTGCTCCGATCCAGCGCATTGTTTCTCTCCCCCCTCCGGCCGAGATGTGATGTAGGATGCTCTCAAGATGTTTTCAACCAAATCATGTCATATTCCTGCGAGATTCACAAGAATCATTCGTAATATTGCAAATTACATCCAGGACATGGGATCTGAGGTGATCCCAGTGACTCAAAATACGAACATTATGCCTCGGAGGGCGGCTTGCGGGTAGGTTGTCCGTCCGGGCTGAGGATTACTTGGCGGTTAGGCCCCCGTCTACTAGGAGGCAGGTGCCGGTGATCCAGGCGGCTTCCTTCGACGCCAGAAAGAGAATGGCATAGGCGACGTCCTCGGGAGTCCCCACCCGCCGCAGCGGGTAGTTCCCCGCGATTCGCCGCCACTGCTCCTCACTGAAGGCCTGCCACACCGACCGATTGAGTTCCGTCGGGATGAAGCCGGGGCAGACTGCGTTGACGCGGACCCCGTCCGGCCCGTAGGCCACGGCCATCGTCCGGGTTAGGGCCACGACCCCGGCCTTCGCCACGTTGTACGCCGCCGTGACGGCGGTCCCGGCGCGAAAGGCCAGGTAGGACGCCACGTTCACGACCGCCCCGCGGCTCTCCCGCAGGTGGGGCAGCGCGTGCCGGGAGCACAGGTAGACGCCGGTGAGGTTCGGGGCCAGGGTCCGCTGCCAGGTCTCCAGGTCCAGGTCGTGGACGGGCGTGCGGTCGACGGCGCCGGCGTTGTTGATCAGGATGTCCAGGCCGCCGAGAGTCTCCATCGTCTCGGCGATCAGGTGCTGGACGGCAGCCTCATCGCTGACGTCGACGCGGAGGAAATGCACCTCCCCGTGCGGGCGCAGCGCCTCAATCGCTTCGGCCCACCGCGTACGCCCACGAGCGGCGACCGCCACCCGGGCGCCGGCCTGCAGAAGAACGCGGGCGGTGGCCTCCCCGATCCCGGAGGTCCCGCCGGTCACCAGCGCCCGCTGTCCGTCGAGCCGGAACATCTGCCCCTCCCGTCGAATCCCCCGGCGTGCCCCGCATCATCCTGCACGTCGATATGGACGCGTTCTTCGCCGCCGTCGAGCAGCTGCGGCGGCCGGAACTGCGGGGCCAGCCCGTTGTGGTCGGCGGCGACGGCAACCCGCGTAAGCGCGGCGTCGTCTCCACCGCCTCCTATGAGGCCCGCGCCTACGGCATCCACTCGGCCATGCCGCTGCGCACCGCGCTGAAGCGGTGCCCGGAAGCCATCTTTCTTCCCGTTGACTTCGCGGCGTACCGGGACTTCTCCGGCCGCTTGATGCGCCTCCTGCAGGCGTACTCCCCGCTGGTGGAGGCGATCAGCCTGGACGAAGCGTTTGTGGACATCTCCCACCGCGAGGAGGATCCGGTCGCCCTCGCCCGGACCATCAAGGAACGGATCCGGGGCGAACTGGAACTGACCGCGTCGATCGGGGTCGGCTCGAATAAACTCCTGGCCAAGATCGCCGCCAACATGCAGAAACCCGACGGCCTCAGCGTGATCTGGGAGGCCGACGCCGAAGAGCGCCTGCGCGACCTGCCCGCCACGGTGCTCTGGGGCCTCGGCCCGAAGACCGATGCTCGGCTGAATGAAGCCCTGGGCATCAAGACCGTCGGGGATCTGAGGCAGGTATCCCTGGAGCGGCTGCAAGAGACGCTCGGTCCCAATCACGGCGAGTACCTCTACGAGATCTGTCGCGGCCGGGACGACAGCCCCGTCGTCACCGAGTGGGAACCGAAGTCCTACAGCCGGGAAACCACTTTCCAGGTAGACGTGCGGCGGCGGGATACCCTGGTACGGAAGATCCGGGCGCTCGGCGAAGAGGTGTGGGCGGAGTGCGTCGAGGAGGATGGGTACCTCCCGCGCACCGTCACCGTCAAGATCCGATTCTACAACTTCCGCACCCACACGCGGGCGCAGACGCTGCTCGAAGCCACGGGCGACCGCGCCCTCCTGGTGGAGGCGGCAGTGCGCCTGCTGGACCGCTTCACCCTCGACCGCCCGGTGCGGCTGGTCGGCGTGAGGTTCTCCGGCCTACGACGAGCGGCAGGCGCCGGCGCGGAGGCCGGCGCCACAGCCGCCACGGCCGCCCCGGGTTCCTAGACGCGCGCCCCGGCCCCTGCCCTGCGCGCGGCCTCTTCGACTTCCGCGTAGTTAGGCTCGACGGACGGCACGTCACTGACCCAGCGGTAGGTCACTGTGCCGTCCTTGTCCAGCACAAAGACCGAGCGTCTGGCCACCCCGGGCAGCACGCCCTTCGCGAAGGTCGGATCCTCCACCCCGAACGCCTTTACCGCCTCCCGGTTGTAGTCGCTGAGGAGGGGGAAGGACAGCGTGTGCTGTTCCGCCCACGCCTTCTGGGCGTAGGGCATGTCCACGCTGATGCCGATGACCCGGACCCCGATGTCGTCGAACCCATGGAGGGTGTCCCGAAAGGTGCACATCTCCTTGGTACACGTGTTGCTGAAGGCCGCGGGGAAGAAGGCCAGCACCAGCGGCTGCCCGAGCAGCTCCGACAGTCTGACCTGCTGGCGGTCCGGGTTGACCAGCGTCACCTCCGGCGCCCGGTCGCCGACACGCACCTCCGCCATGGTTCACACCTCCGTTGGGACCTGAAGTGGAGTTCGCCCCCAGTGTAGCGCAGTCAGAGCTTGAGGCGCACCACCGCCGTAGGGATCACCAGGCCGAGAAGATGATTCGGGAAGCGCGCGCGCACTTCCCCGGCGATGGCCGCGTCGTCGAGACCCTTCGCCGCAGCGTCGCGGACGAGACCGGCCATCACCTCGTGGTAGCCGGCCTGCTCGTCCAGAATCTCTGGTCCTCCCGCCGGACCGTGACCGGGGATGAAAGTATCGGCATCGAGCGCGCGCAGCGCCCGCAGTCCTTCGCGCACGCCGGAGAGATCCGCATCCTCGTAATTGCAGTGGTAGCCGGACCAGACCAGGTCGCCGCAGATCGCCACCCGGTCTGCCGGCAGGAAAAAGAAGGCGTCGCCGCGGGTATGGCCCCACCCCGGATGCCAGACTTCGACCTCGACCTCTCCGACATGCAGGACGAGGGCCTCGTCGAAGGTCACCGTGGGCAGCACGGACGATGCGTCGGCGAAGAGATCGCGCGTCGCCGGCGCCTCGCGCCGTGCAGCGATCAGCCCCGGGTGCTCCTCCGCCATGCGCTCGCGGCAGGCCCGGTGGGCGACCACTTGCGCCCCCTGGGCCGCGAAGAACGCGGCGCCCAGCGTATGGTCGGTATGGTGGTGGGTCAGGGCGACCAGACGCACAGGGGCCTCGGTGTGCCGGCGCAGCGCCGCCGCCACGGGCCGGGCGTGGGCCGGCGCGATCAGCGGATCGACCAGGAGGACCGCGTCCTGACCGATGACAGCCACGCAGTTCGCCCCGTAGCTGGTCTGCATCGACTCCCCGCCGAGCGTCCAGACGATGACATGCGGCCTGACCCGCGTCTCCGAAAGCGGCGGCGTCGCCGCTGTCACGGGGCCCGCCGCGCCGTGAAGTGAAATTCGAGTTTCACCTCGTTCTCCGCCCGCAGGATCCCGAAGATGACGGGGGGGTTGAACCCAAAGTCCGTCATCAGAATCTTCGCCGTGGCGACTCCCGAGACGATGGTCCGTTCAAGTTTGAGGGTGGTGGTGAAGGTCGTCGGCTTCGCCACGTCCCGGATCTTCAGGTTTCCCGTGATCTCCAGCGTGACTTCGCGGCCCTCCGCGTAGGTCTGCGGCAGTCCGCGAACGGCGGTGGGCGCAAACTCGGCGATGGAAAAGCGGGCGGATTCGAGCCAGCGCTCCCGAATCGCCCGATCCCGCCGGGGGCTGTCGGACCGAAACTGGCTGATCTCCACCGAGATCGTCCCCACCCGGCTGTTCTGGGGGGCGGCGCGGTCGATGACGATGTCCCCGCGCACGACGTTCGTGATGCCGACGGCGACGTTGAACCGGTTGCCTTCGTTCAGCAAGGTCTCGCCGACGTGATACGCCACCCGCGATTCCGCCGGGACGATGGCAAATCGCTCGGCCGCCGTCGCCGCCACGGCGGCGGTCGGGATGGCGGGACGGGCCGCCGGGACGGCCGGCGCGATGGGCGACAGGATATCCGCCGCAGAGACGCCCGCCAGCAGAATGAAGGCGGCCCGGCCGACAGCAGCGCACCGCTCAGGCCGGCGAGCAGAAGGACGGCGACGGCACGATCGGAAACGATCCACATACCGGAAAGATTCGTCCGCGCCCCATCGCTTCCTCGGTGCCGGATGCTATAGTCAGAGTCGGCATGCCCCGGGTGCGCCGCCTTCGTCTCATCATGCTGATCCTGACCCTGCTGCCGGCCGGCGTTCCCGTGACCGCCGCGGCGCAGGAGCGCGCCCCCGACTTTGCCTTGATCAACCAGGACGGGGCCACCGTACGGCTGAGCCAGTTTCGCGGGCGGCTGGTCCTCCTCACCTTTCTTTACACCCACTGCGTGGACATCTGCCCGCTGACCACGGCCAAACTGACGACGGTGCAGAACGAACTGAAGAAGCGGGGCTGGTTCGGCACGCGCGTGATGTTTCTCTCGATGACGTTTGATCCGCGGCGCGACACGCCGGTCGCGCTGAAGAGCTACGCCGGGAAGTTCAAGGTGGATCATCGCGGCTGGCACTTTCTCAGCGGCCCGCCGGCCACCGTGCTGAAGGTGATCCAGGCCTACCGGATCCCCGTGAAGCCGGCATCGAAACCCGGTCTCATCGACCACGGCCTCCCCACCCTGGTGATCGACCGGCAGGGGCGCATGCTGGGGCACTACGATCCCGATTTCGACCCCCACGCCATCGTCCGGGATCTGGCAGCCCTCCTGGGCCACTGAGGGCATCTCCCATGCAGGTCACCGTCTATCGCGAAGAGGGCGTTGCCGCCAGTCCCGCCGAGCCCCTGGCCGCGCTGCTGGAGCGGGACAGCCAGGCGGTCTGGGTCGATCTGGATCGGGACCGGCCGGAGGATCTCCAGGTGCTGGCGGAGGTCTTTGGGTTCCATCCTCTGGCGATCGAAGACGCGCAGAAGACAGGGCAGCGGCCCAAGGTCGAATCGTATGACGATTACCTTTTCCTGACCGTCCACACCGCGCGCTACGATCGCGGCGGCCAGGTGGCCCTGGACGAGGTGGACATCTTCTTCACACGCCGCGCCGTCGTCACTGTCCGGGCGGCAGGGCTGGCGCCGATGGATGAGGCCCGCGTGCGGCTGGGCAAGGCGCCCGCCCGGCTGCGGCGTTCGCCGGACTTCGTGCTGTACAGCATCCTCGACGTCGTGGTGGACACCTACTTCCCCGTCCTCGACCGGATCGACGATCACATCGAACGCCTGGAAGACCATCTCTTCAAGCGGCCCACGAACCGTACACTGAGCGGTCTCTTTCGCACCAAGCGCGCTTTGCTGGCGGCCCGGCGGCACGTGGTGCCGTTGCGCGACGCGCTGAACCTCCTGATGCGGCGCGAGGCCGGTCTGGTGACGGAGCAGGTCATGGTCTATCTGCGGGACATCTACGACCACGTCCTGCGCCTGACCGACCAGATCGACACGCACCGCGACCTGCTCACGGGCGCGCTGGAGATCTACCTCACCCTGGTGAGCAATCGGCTCAACGAGGTGATGAAGGTCCTCACCGTGATCACGGCGATCGTCGGGCCGATGGCGGTGATCACCGGCATCTATGGGATGAACTTCACGCGGCCGTATCCGCTCTTCGACTGGCCTTATGGCTTCTGGACTGTCATCGGGGTCATGGCCGCGCTGGCGGTCGGCATGTTGTTCCTCTTCCGCCGCCGCGGCTATCTCTAGCCCACGCCCCGCGATGCCGGACTATCCCACCTTCGGCTTCGTCACCCCGGAGAACATGGGCCTGCTCACCGATCTCTACGAGCTGACCATGGCCGACAGTTATCTCCGGCAGGACATGAACGGGCCGGCCACCTTCGACGTCTTCGTCCGCGACCTGCCGCCGCAGCGCGCGTTCCTGGTCAGCGCCGGGCTGGAGTCGGTGCTGCATTATCTGGAGCGCGTGCGCTTCGGCGACGAGGGGCTGGCCTACCTGCGGTCCCTCGGGCGCTTCAGCGCGGGGTTCCTCGACTACCTGCGCGACTTTCGGTTCACCGGCAGCCTGCGGGCGATCCCCGAGGGGGAGGTCTTCTTCCCCCAGGAACCGATCGTCGAGGTCACGGCGCCGCGGATCGAGGCGCAGATCATCGAAACCTTCCTGCTGAACACGCTCAATTTCCAGGTGATGATCGCGACGAAGGCCGCCCGCACCACCCTGGCCGCGCAGGGACGCGATGTCATCGACTTCTCGCCGCGCCGCGACCACGGCGCCGATGCCGCGCTGAAGGTGGCGCGCGCCTCCTTCATCGGGGGCTGTGTGGGCACCTCCTGCGTCCTCGCCGGGCAGCTCTACGGCATCCCCGTCTTCGGGACGATGGCGCACTCCTACGTCATGTCCTTTCCCGACGAACTGGCCGCGTTTCGCGCCTTCGCTCGCGACTTCCCGGAGCACTGTGTCCTGTTGATCGACACCTACGACACGATCCAGGGGACCCGGCACGCGATCGCCGTCGCGCGCGAGATGGCCGCGCGGGGCGGGGCGCTGCGGGGCGTGCGCATCGACAGCGGGGACTTAGTCGCCGACAGCCGGCGCGTCCGCGTTCTGCTAAATGAGGCCGGGCTGGGCCAGGCGCAGATCGTGCTCAGCGGCGGCCTCAACGAGTTCTCCATTGCCGAACTGATCCGGGACGGCGCGGCCGCGGAGGCCTTCGGCGTGGGCACCGAACTGGGCACCTCCGCGGACGCCCCCTTCGTCGAGGGCGTCTACAAACTCGTGGAAGACGCCGAGGGGTACCGGATCAAACTGTCCACCGGCAAGGCGACCCTGCCGGGGCGCAAGCAGGTCTGGCGGATCGCCGATGCATCGGGAACGCCGGTCGAGGATCTGATCGCGCTGGCCGACGAGCCCGGCCCCCAGGGCGCCGCCCCGCTGCTGGTGGAGGTGATGGCCGACGGCCGGACGGTCCGGGCGGACCGTCTCGCCGACATGCAGCGACGCTGCCGGGACCGGCTGGCCCAGCTTCCGCCGGCGTTGCGCGCGCTGCGCGGCGCCTCCCCCCTGCCGGTGCGCCTCAGCCCGGCGATGGAGGCGCTGCGGGCCCGCATGTACCGTCAGGCCGCCGAAACGGAGCGCGCACGGTGAGGGAGCCTGGCAGGGCTCGCCGTCCCGCGGCGGTCTGTGTGATCGCGGCGCTGCTGGTGGTGGCTCCGGTGGGCGCCCAGGGGCCGATCTCCGTCATCCTCGACGGGTCGCCGCTGCTGCTGGACGTCCCGCCCGTACAGATCGAAGGGCGGATCCTGGTCCCCCTGCGCGGCGTCTTCGAGCGTCTCGGCGCGAAGGTGACCTACGACGCCGAGACGCAGACGGTAACGGCGACCCGGGACGCAACGACGATCATCCTCCGGCTGGGTAGCCGGGAGGCGCGCGTCGGCGACCGCATCGTCACCCTGGACGTCCCCCCGCTGGCCCTGCGCGGCCGGACCTTCGTGCCGCTCCGCTTCATCAGTGAGGCGATGGGGGCCCGGGTGGACTGGGATGAACGGACGCGCACCGTGCTGATCTACTCCACGGCCCCGCGCCCCTCGCCGACGCCGGCGGGGGTGACGATCGAAGGGACGCTGCTACGGGTGGAGGCGGATGGCGGACGCCTTCATGTCCTGCAGGGCACC
>JACQGZ010000134.1 GCA_016199305.1 Armatimonadota bacterium
CTCCAGGACCGTCCGCCGGGCCAGCGTCAGGTAGTTGGCCATCCGATCGGCGACGCTGACCGCGCGGGCCTTCTGCCCGTAGGTGGTGATCCCCACGATGCCACACCTCCGGTACCCGTGTGAGCGCAGCACCTCCTGGGCCACGCGCCGCGGCCCCGCGAACCACCCGATCGTGTCGTGCAGGGCAAGGATGCCCCCGTCGATCAGGTGCGCGCTCCAGAGCGCCACGTCCCGGCGGACGCGGTCGTACTCGTGCGCGCCGTCGATCCAGAGCAGCCGCACCGGCTGGGACCACTGCGCCGCCGCCGCCTCCGAGGTCATGACGAGGGGGATGACGCCGTCCGCCACACCGGCCCGCTCCACGTTCCGGCTGAACTCCGGAAAGGTCCACACCGCCCCGTGCTCGGGACTGCCCGTGTGCGGATCCACCGCGTATACCTTTTCCCGGCCCGCGGCCTTCGATCCCGCGGCCAGCCAGACCGTGGATTTGCCTTTCCAACTCCCCACCTCCACGATCGCCCCTCGGCCGGGGCCGTACCGGGCCGCGGCATAGAGAAAGGCGGCCTCGTCGTCGCGGAGCCATCCCTCGATCGCCTGCGTGATCTGCCGGAGCGGCGCCAGGTCGCGGGGGTCGACCCGCAGCCCGAGCCCCACAGAGGTGCGCATCGCTACCCGGCCGGGACGGGTCGAAGCCTCAGGAGAGGAGCGGGTGCATCGCCCGGCAGGTCACGCCCGCCTCGGCGCAGATCGCCTGCACCGCCTCGAGATCGCCGCGGTCCATGCTGGGGGCGGCGATCAGCACCTCCGCGATCTGCAGCCGCCGCACCAGTTCCGGGATGTCCCGCCGTGTCCCCAGGACGGGCAGCCCGCGCATCAGCGTGCCCCCCTTGCCCGGATCGTCGTCCAGGAAGCCGACCGGCCGGATGCCGTGCGCGGGATTGTTGCGGATCTCCGCCAGCAGCAGCAGCCCGCCCTCCCCCGCGCCGAAGATGAGCACCGGGCGGCCGCCGCTGCGCTGTGCGGCCAGCATCTCCTGGAGCAGGCGGATGGAGAAACGGGCGCCCCCTAAGAAGACCATCGTCAGCAGCCAGTCCAGGATCAGGGCGGCCCGGGAGATGTTCAGCAAGCGGGTGGTCAGCACCAGCACCGTGACGGAGACGAGCGAGGCCAGCGTCACCGCGCGCAGCAGCCCCACGATGTCCAGGAACCCGACGTAACGCCACTCCCCCCGGTAGAGGCCCATCAGGTAGAGGACGCTCATCTTGATCGCCACCAGCACCGGGAGGACGAAGGGAAGCGCCGCCGTCATCGGCGCCGGCAGCCGCCCCTCGAAGCGCAGCAGGTTCGCCCCCAGGTAGGCGGCCAGGATCAGCACCACGTCCACCAGCATCTCCAGGATGCGGCGCTTGTGCATCAACTGCACCAGGACCACCCCCACTCCCCCGCCGCCCCCGCCGCGCGGGGAGACGCGCACGCGGCTGAGCACAAACCCCAGCGCGGTGAAGAGGGCCAGGGCGACCGCGGTGAGGACCAGCCCAGAGAGCGGGTCGAGCCGGGAGGCGGCCAGGCCGACCCCGCCGGCGAGTGCGCTCAACCCGTAGAGATTGAGGACGGCCCGGCGCTCGGAAAGGCCCAGGGCGACCAGCCGGTGGGAGGGATGGTCGGTCCCGCCCTGCAGGAGCGGCTGGCCCCCGCGCAGCCGCATCAGCGTCACCAGCGCCGTGTCGAAGATCGGCACGCTGAGGATGAGCACCGGCACGATCAGCGTGGTGACGACGTTGGAGACCGCCGCGGCCGAGCCGGCCACGGGAAGGACGGCGAGGAGGAACCCCAGGAAGCTGCTGCCCGAATCTCCCATGAAGATGCGGGCGGGGTGGACGTTGAAGACCAGGAAGCCGAGCGCGACCCCGGCGGTGAGCGCCGCCCCCGCGGCGAGGGCCGCATCGCCCGCCAGCAGGAACTGCGCGACCAGCACCCCCCCGGCGATGGCGGCGGTCCCCGCGGCCAACCCGTCGATGTTGTCCAGCCAGTTGAAGGCGTTGGTGATCCCCAGCACCCAGAAGATCGTCAGCGGCACCGCGAGCGCCGGCGGGAAGAGCTCGAAGCGCAGCCCCAGCAGCGGGGGCAGGCAGGCGGCCACAATCAACAGGAGCAGTTTGGGCAGCGTGGACAGGCGCAGGAGATCGTCGACGAGGCCCAGGGCAAAGACAGCGCTGGCGGCGCCCGCCACCGCGAGCAGCCGCGGCCGCGCCTCGCGCGGCACCAGCAGCATCAGCAGCAGGATCCAGGCCACATACATGGCGGGGCCGCCCGGCCGCGCCACCACCCGGCGGTGCCAGCGATCCTCCCGCGGGTAGTCCACCGAGCCGAGGCGCAGCAGCAGGACGCGGAGGACGGCGGTGAGCGCCAGGGACGCCCCAGCGGCGGCGCCCAGGAGGAGCACGCCGGCGGGGAGGCCGCCGGCGAGGGGCAGGGTCACAACCGGATGATCCGGGCCGCGGGCGCGTCGACCGAACGGGTGGCGTTCCGGGTGTCGAAGACGAGTCGGGCGGTCGCGGCCACCCGGCCGTAATCCACGCCGCTGTGGTCGGTGAGGATGAGCACGCAGTCGGCCGCGCGCAGGGCCTCGTCGGTGAGATCGGCCGAGCGCAGGAGGTCGGCGCCCAACCGCAGCTCGGGGACGTGCGGGTCGTGATAACTGACCTGCGCGCCGCGCCGGCGCAGCGCCTCCAGCACCTTCAGCGCCGGGGACTCCCGGACATCCCTCACATCCCGCTTGTAACTCACGCCCAGGGCCAGGACCCGTGCCCCGGCGATGCTGCGCCCCCCGTGCAGGTTGATCGCCTCGATCACCCGCCCCGCCACGTAATACGGCATGTTCTCGTTGATCTCGGCGGCCAGGGCGACGAACTTGGTGTTGAAGTCGTAGGCCTTCGCCTTCCAGGAGAGGTAGTAGGGGTCGACGGGGATGCAGTGCCCGCCCACGC
>JACQGZ010000009.1 GCA_016199305.1 Armatimonadota bacterium
CACGCCTATCTCATGGAGCGGGCCGCGGCAGCCCGGCGCGTCTAGGCGCCTCACGGCGCGGCGGTGGACCGTTTACGCCCCCGGCGGCGGAGCAAGCGGAGAAGCAGGTAGATCCCGGCCCCGACAAACGGGATGAAGAGGGCCAGCGCCAGCCATCCGACACGGGATGCGGGGCGGAGGTCGCGGCGCCGCCACAGGTCCGCGCCGACCAGCAGGACCGACACACTGTAGAGGGCGACCGGAAGCAGGTAGAGGATCAGCCGCAGCCACTCCGCGCCTCGCTGTGGGCGAGACGAAAATTGCGAGGCGAAGGCATAGGCCTCCGCCGGCGGGGCGGACGGCGCCGCCACCGGCGCGGGCACCGCACGACGGCTCTCCGTTGTCGGCCAAGCCGGCTCCGGTGGCGCCAGCGGTTCGGGCATGCCGGGCTGAGGCGGCGGCGCGGGTTGCGTGCGCCAGTCCGGCGAGCGGATCCGCCCCGACCGGGCCAGCAGGTACTGCTGGAACATGACCAGGAAGGGACCGGGGTCGCCCCCGCCGATGCGTCTCAGCGGGGAGCCGCACCCGTAGAGACCCTCGATGGCAGGCGGGCGGCTGCGGCGATGTCGGCCGCCAAGGAAGCAGTTGCCCGGGCCGGCCGGCGCCGCCAGCGCGAGATCGGCCCGCCCCGCGGCCCAGACCGCGTTGTGCCGCACGACATTCCCGGAGGGAATCCACAGGCGGTCGTCGAGGTTGGCGATGACCAGGATGCCGTAGTTAGGGTGATCCCAGACGAGGTTCCCTTCCACCACGTTGTTGATCCCACCCGCTAAGATGATCCCGTTGCCGAAACTCGGGTACTGCAACCGCTCGGCCGGCGCGCGCAGGTTGTGGTTGGAGTAGACCAGGTTGGTGACGACGCGCACCGCGTCCTGCGGCGCCAACCGCTCCGAGTCCAGCGTGTTCGGGACGACCCCGGCGAGGTTGTGCCGCCAGATGGAATCCCGGATGGTCAGGTCGCCCCCGGCGTTGGTCCCCGAGTACCCTAGCGCGTTGCCCTCGGCCAGGACGTGGGTGATCAGCGCATGGCACGGCTTGCACTGCCCGATGTAGAAACCGGAGTCCGGATGGCCGGCGGCGTAACTGTGGTCCAACTGCCCGAAGACGGAATCGAAAGCGTAGAAGCCGTACTCGCCGTTGTTGTAGGCGGTGAGATAACTGCCGCGGTAGCCGCGCACACCGGTCCAATAGAACCCATTTGCGGTGTAGTGGCGCGCGGTCATGTTCTCGATCACGACGCCGTCTGCGCCCAGAACCTTGACGCCGTTGGCCCGCTTGAATCCGCCGTCGAGGATCACGCGGGTGCGGTCGCGTCCTCGCAGCGTGACCCCCGGCGTGGTCACGACGACCTCCTCCCGGTAGCGCCCGGGTCCGATCAGGACGAGATCGCCGGGACGCGCCGCGCGCACCGCGGCCTGAATCGTGGAATACAGGCCTGGCACCTCCAGAGTCCGCGGGCGCCCCGACGCGGGCGTGGGCGGGCGTGGCGGCGCCTCCGGGCGAGGGGCATCACCGATCAGCACGATCCCGGCCATCCCCTGTCCCTCCCGGCCGCCGTGCGGGACGCAGTAGTACGTGTAAGCGCCCGGCCGGGGGAAGGTGTGGCGGTAGGTCTGTCCCGCGGTGAGTGACGCAGATGTCCAGGTCTCGTCGTCCGCCGTGACCGTGTGCGCGTTACGGCCGAGATTGCGCCAGACGATCGTCGAGCCGGGGGCAACGCGCAGGACCTCCGGCAGGAAGTCGTTGTCGAGCATCTCCACCGCGATCTCCGATGCGCCGGGTCCCGGGGGCGTGGGCACGAGGGGCTCCCGGCCGGTCCCCGCAGCCGTCCACTCACCCACCCCGGTCACGGCGAGAACTCCGCCCACCGCGAGCAGGACTGCGAGGCGGCGCGCGGTCATCGCCGGTCCCGGGCTGCGCCGTCCCACGCTCACGACGAGGCTGCCGCCCGATCGGCCGCGCCGTCCAGCGCGGCGCGCACAGACTGCACTTCGTTAACGCAGTAGCGCACCGGATTCTGCCAGTAGGTCGCCGGCGCGCGCCGCAACCGGGCAGCGTCGATGCGGAGTTCCCCCCCTCGTCGGATCACCCAGCCACCGCGCTCGACGAACCGCACCCAGTCCTCGATGCGCTCCGCGCCATCCATCCCAAGCAGCGCGCCATCCGTCCGCAGCCCCGCGCCCCGCAGGCCTGCGGCCAGCGCCTGTGTGTCGGTGATCAGCCGCTCCGGATCGATGGCCTCGCGGCCCGCGGTGATCAGATCCCAGACGACCTGGCTGGCCACCTGGCTGACGGTCATGGTGTGCAGCGCGGCGATGGCGCGGCGGACGTTCGCTTCACCCGCGGCGGGGGAGGCCGGAGCCTTCATCTCGTTGCCCACGGCGAGGTGCACGCCCAGGCGCCCCGGCCGCATGAAGTCGTAGACGATGCAGGCCGGTTGCAGCCGGACCTGAACCTCGGCGATGCTGAGGATCTGCCGCAGCCCCGAGCGGAAGGCCTGCAGGCGTCCATCCGGGGAGATCACCCCTTCGGGGGCGAGGTAGAGGACATCGCCCCGGTTGAGGACGCCGGCGAGCGCCTGCATCTGCCGGGCGACGACGTCATCTTGCCGACGCCGCAGGCGGTCCCGCCACGGCGGGGCGAACGCGCGCATGGTCGCCGACCGGCGTCGCCGTTCGTAGAAGCGCCAGCCCAGGAGGTCGGCCAGCCGCAGGGGCGGAGCGTCCGGCAGGTGCCAGAAGGCGGCCTCAGCCGGTGAGAGCGTGTCATCAATTGTCAGGTCGCCCAGGGTGGCGACGGCCTCGCGGAGCGCCTCGTCCATCGTCCGTTCCCGGAAGCGCCGTACGGGCAGGATGCGCAACGCCGCCAGCACCGATGTGAGGTCCATCTCGTGGAGCAGGCGCCGGAGCCAGGCGGGAACCACGTCGTAGGTGGCCAGGAAGCCACGCAGGAACATGTCCTCGCGCCCCGCGAACCACATCGGCCGCTTCGGCCGGACGCCGTTATACAGGAGCGTTGGGGGCACGAGGACGCTGTCGAGGTCGCGCTTGTGGTTGACGACGACGAGCGTGGACGGGTGGTGCCGGAACCGGGACGCGCCGTCGACCGCCAGGGCGTACAGCAGGCGGGGGGCCACATAGAAGAGCCCGACGACACTGTGGTAGATGGCTTCCTGCAGCGCGCGCGCCGCCCGCGTCGACATAGGAGTTCCCGACAGACCGCCGAAGCCCGATGGAGCACATTCGTCCGCCGCCATGCGCATCCTGTATGCGGTCGGGTCCTGGGGGCTCGGTCACGCCACCCGCAGCCTGCCCGTCATCACCGGCCTGCTGGAGGCGGGAGCCGAGGTCACGGTGATCTCCACCGGGCGCGCGCTCCTCTTGCTGCGGGGGGAACTGGGAGCGCGCTGCGAGATGTTGGACTGGCCCGATGTGCCCCAGCCGATCGGCCGGGGCGCCCTGGAGTTTCACACGCGCGCGGCGCTGGCGGTGCCGTGGTTTCTTCGCTCGATGACCCGCGAGCGTGGCTGGACCGCCGCCCTGGTGCGGCAGCGCCGGGTCGATCGGATCGTCTCAGACAACCGCTACGGGGTGCAGCATCCCGCGGTTCCCTCGTTTCACATCGCCCACGGCCTCCGGTTCATCGCGCCCCGGCGCCTGGCGCTGGTGGAGCGGGGGCTGGAGGGTTTCAACTACCGGTGGTTCGCGGGCCTCCGTCGCGTGCTCATCCCCGACACTCCTGAGGACGGATTGAGCGGCGACCTGGCGCACGCCCTGCAGGTCTTTCCGCCGTCGCTCCTCGCTTACGTCGGCATTCTCTCCGGCATCCGTGCGCGACCCCTCCCTCAAGACATCGACCTCTTCATCACCCTTTCAGGTCCGGAACCGGAGCGGACCCTGGTGGAGCACGGCATCCTGAGCCAGATCCGGGCGGCCCCGCGTGTGTTCGGCGGCCGCATCGTCGTGGCGCGGGGACGGCCCGAGGCGCCGCGGCACGAGCGCCTCAACGGAGGCGAGGTCTTCGGGTACCTGGAGCGAAGCGCGCAGGAGGAGATGATGAACCGGGCGCGGGTCGTGGTGGCGCGTGCGGGCTACTCCACCATCATGGAACTGGCCGAACTGGAGCGACGCGCCGTCCTGATTCCCACCCCCGGGCAGACGGAGCAGGAGCATCTGGCCGAGATCCATCACCGTCGCGGCGCG
>JACQGZ010000130.1 GCA_016199305.1 Armatimonadota bacterium
AGGGGATCAGGCTCAGCCGTCTACGTGATGCAGGACGGCCTCAAACGCCACGTCACCAGCACCACCGTCATGGCGGAGTGCGGCTACGGCTGGGACGCGGTTCGCGCAATCGCCGACGCCACTCTTGATTCAATCCCACAGGGACTAAGCCTCAGCGGCGCTCCCTGCCCCCGCCTCTCCCCACCCGACGGCAGCCTCCTGAAGGGTTCAGGCTCAGCCGTCTACGTCATGGAAAACGGCCTGAAGCGGCACATCCCTAACCCTGTGACCTTCGCGGCCCAGGGCTTCCTCTGGGGCAACGTCAACCGCATCGCTGACTCCTCCCTCAACGCCATCCCCACCGGCGACCCCCTCCCCGACGTCGGCGCCGACGGCAGCCTCCTCAAGGGATCAGGCTCGGCCGTCTACGTGATGCAGGACGGCCTCAAACGCCACGTCACCAGCCCCACGGTCATGGCGGAGTGCGGCTACAGCTGGGACGCCATCTTCGTCATCCCAGACTCCGTCCTCAACGCTATCCCCACCGGCAGCGCCCTCTCCGGCCCGCCCTGCCCTTAGCTCCTAATCCGCTGCCGATGCTGACACCCCCGCTGCCCCTAAAGCCGGCCCCGGGAGTTAATCCGGGGCCGCAGTCCTTCGTTTTACGGGAGATGCACCTCTGCGCATAGCAGCGCCCGGATCCACATGCAACGACGCATAGCTCGAAGAAGCTTCGTCCGAATCTCCGCCGCTGCCGCCCTGGCGGGCGTCGCTCTTACCGCGATGGGCCCAGCCCTACCGCGAAGGGCAAGGCCAGCCGCCCGCAAGGTCTTGACCGAGGAGTTCCACCTAGGACCCGGCGAGCTGGCCGAGGGCTCTCGGGCCGGACTTACCCTAGACGCCGGCGGACTGAAGCTGGGCCGCGGTCGCCGTACGGGTCACTTCCTATCGCCGGTTCTCCGGTCTAACCTCCCGTTCCATTACGCGGGGCTGTTCTGGTCCGGCATCTATCCCGAGGGCAGCTCAATAGCGTTCTGGATTAGAACCTCGGCGGACGGCCGCCACTGGACAGCCTGGGAGAAGACCCACGTTGAGATGCCTCCCGGGCCTTCGGCCAAGTACGATAGCTACAGCTCTCTGGTCCGGGCCGAGGCGGCCAGGTATGTTCAGTTTCTGGGCGAGGTGCGGGGCGGCGGCAAGAAGCCCACCCTGAAGCGAGCGGGCCTCATCCTGCTAAACCCGTACGACGGCCCCGTCTCGGAAGTGGCGGCCGACGCGAGCCCTGACCGCTCACCGAACACCGCCTTTGCTGAGGAGATGCCCTCCGGCCTCGACGACGATACCGGCCGCGCCGCGGCCGCCGCGTCGGCGAAGCCGGTCACATTCAGGCGGGAGGACTGGGGCGCCCACGAAAGCCTCCGCTTCTCCGACGGCGAGGAAATTTGGCCGCGCTCTTACGTGCCCACGAAGAAGCTCGTGGTCCACCACACCGCCACTTGGAACGGGTACGGGAGCGTTGAGGACGCCAAGGCCCAAGTCAGAGCGATCTACACCTACCACGCCAAGTCTCTGGGCTGGGGTGACATAGGGTATAACTGCCTGATCGACAAGTTCGGCAACTCCTACGAAGGCCGGCGGGGGCGCGATGGTCCCGGATACGACGGACCGGGCGGCCGCGAGGTTCTCAGCGAGGACGTCGTCGCTGGTCACGCGCTCGCCTACAACTACGGTAGCAGCGGTATCGCCCTGCTGGGCACATTTTGTACGCCCAGCGAATGCTCGGGGGGCTCCCCCACCTCCGCCATGATATCGCGGCTGAAGGACGTTCTAGAATGGGAGTGTCGCAAGCACGGCCTCAATCCCGGGGCGACTTCCGATTTTCTCCTCCATGACGGCACCTGGCACCGCGACCTCCGTAACGTCGTGGGCCATCGAGATGTCTCCGGGACAACCTGTCCTGGCGGCAACGTCTATGCCTTGCTGCCCACGCTGCGCAGCGACGTCGCCGCCCGACTGGGTTCAGCCGGGCCCTCCGTGTCGATCACCTCGGCTCCGGCTGAGGGCACGATCAATGAGGGCGAAGTAGAGTACACGTGGAAGGGCAGCGGCGGATCCGGTGGCCTGAAATACTCCTACTGCCTAGTAGGGTGGTCGAGGATTTCAGGCAGCAGCGAAGTCAACTACCTCCGCGGGTTCGATTCGAGAAATTCGCCGACCTGGGGGCCGTGGACGACGGCGACAAAGGCTCGGCTCTGCTACGTCTCTGGCGGTCTATACACGTTCCATATCAAGGTCAGAGACGGCGGCGGCCAGGTCGGCACGTATCAGGGCAGCAGGACGTTCCTGGGAACGGTCCAGACCACGATCTGTGACGGTGCCCTCCTCAGGGGGACCGGCTCAGCTGTGTACGTGATGCAGAAAGGGCTCAAGCGACACGTCCCCAACCAGCTGACCTTCGCCGCCCAGGGCTTCCTCTGGGGCAACGTCAACCGCATCCCTGACTCGCGCCTCAACGCCATCCCCACCGGCCACCCCCTCCTCAACGCCCGCGCGGACGGCAACCTCCTTAGGGGAACAGGCTCAGCTGTCTACGTCATGCAGGCCGGCCTCAAACGCCACGTCACCAGCCCCGC